>JAMOQA010000550.1 GCA_027064265.1 Acidobacteriota bacterium | reverse complement strand
GATGTCCGCGAGCCGCATGCCTTCCTTCTCCTTCGTCGTCGTCCGGTTCATCGGCGCCCCGGCCCCGCGTGGGCGGCGAGGGCCTCCTCGATGACGCGCGCCAGGTCCCGCATCCCCTTCCCCTCCCGGGCCGAGGTGACCACCACCGGCGTCCCCTCCGGCAGCCCGAGGTCCCGGCGCACCCGCGCCTTCGCCTGGGCCGCCCGGGAACCGGAGACCTTGTCCGCCTTGGTCAGCGCCACGGCGAACGGCTGCCCCGCGTCGACCAGCATGTCGCGCATCATCCGGTCGAGGGGCGTCGGGTCGTGCCGGATGTCCACGAGGTGCACGGCCAGCGCCAGGGTGTCGCGCCCGGCGAAGTAGCCGGCCATCAGGTTGGCCCACCTCCGGCGCATCGCCTCCGGCACCTTCGCGTAGCCGAAACCGGGCAGGTCGACCAGGTAGATCCGCTCGTCGAGCAGGTAGAAGTGGATCTCCCGGGTGCGCCCCGGGCTCTTCGAGACGCGGGCCAGCCCCGGCCGGTTCAGCAGCCGGTTGATCAGGCTCGACTTCCCGACGTTGGACCGCCCGAGCATCGCGATCTCCGGGCGGAGATCGCGGGGGAAGTCCTCCGGCCGGGTGGCGACGCGCGCCAGCCGGACGCTCTTCGGTCGCACGGTTCCTTCCGCACCGGCGCCCCGCGGAACGGCGGCCGTGGCCGCCGGCGGGGACCGGTCAGTGAGTCCGGGGCCCTTCCCGCTCCTCGTCCACCACCGGCAGGGCCGCCGGCGCATGCGTGAGGGCGCGGGGCAGGACCTCGTCCATGTGTCCGACCAGGCAGAACTCGATCTCCCCGGCCACTTCCCCGGGGATGTCCGCCAGGTCCTTCTCGTTGTCCCGGGGCAGGATCACCGTCCGGATGCCGGAGCGGTGGGCCGCCAGGACCTTCTCCTTGATGCCCCCGACGGGAAGCACCTTCCCGCGCAGGGTGATCTCCCCGGTCATCGCCACGTCCGCCCGGGCCGGGATCCGGGCGAGGATCGACACCAGCGCCGTGGCCATCGCGATCCCCGCCGATGGCCCGTCCTTCGGGATTGCCCCCTCCGGGACGTGGACGTGGATGTCGTGGCCCGCGAGGAACGCCGGGTCGATCCCCAGCTCCGCCGCCCGGGAACGGACGTAGGTGAGGGCCGCCCGGGCCGACTCCCGCATCACGTCCCCGAGCTGGCCGGTGACGATCAGCTTTCCCTTCCCCGGCACCACCGCGGCCTCGGGGACCAGCAGCTCGCCCCCGGCCCGCGTCCAGGCGAGGCCGGTGGCGACGCCGATCTCCGCCTCCTCCCGGGCCTCCGGGCGCCGGTAGCGGGGCACCCCGAGGAGACCCGGGAGCTTCTCCTCGGTCACCTCGTACCGCCCCGACCACTCCTTCTCGACCAGGCCCCGGGCCAGCTTGCGGCAGACCCGGGCGATCTCCCGCTCCAGGTTTCGCACGCCCGCCTCGCGGGTGTAGAGCTCGACGATCCCCTGGAGCGCCTCCCGGGTGAACGTCACCTTCCGGCCGCGCCCCCCGAGGCCGTGGGCCTTCAGCTGCTTCGGCACCAGGAACCGCTCGGCGATCGCCAGCTTCTCCGGCAGGGTGTACCCGGCGATGCGGATCGTCTCGAGCCGGTCGAGCAGCGCCGGCGGCACCGTGTGGAGCACGTTCGCCGTCGCGATGAAGAAGACATCGGAAAGGTCGAACTCGGTGTCCAGGTAGTGGTCGAGGAAGGCGTGGTTCTGCTCGGGGTCCAGCACCTCGAGGAGGGCCGCGGAGGGATCCCCCCGGAAGTCGGTGGACATCTTGTCCAGCTCGTCCAGGAGGAAGACCGGGTTCCGGGTGCCCGCCTTGCGCAGCATCTGGATGATCCGCCCGGGGAACGCCCCGATGTAGGTCTTCCGGTGGCCCCGGATCTCCGCCTCGTCCCGCACGCCCCCGAGGGAGAGCCGGACGAACTTCCGGCCGGTCGCCCGGGCGATCGAACGGGCCAGCGAGGTCTTCCCCACCCCGGGCGGTCCGACGAAGCAGAGGATCGCTCGCTGACGGCCGGTGCGCGCCAGCTTGCGCACCGCCAGGTGCTCGAGGATCCGTTCCTTGACCTCGTCGAGGCCATGGTGGTCCGCCTCGAGAACCTTCCGCGCCCGGGCGAGGTCGGTCCGCTCCCGGGAGCGGGCCTGCCAGGGAACCGAGACCATCCAGTCGAGCCAGGTCCGGGAGACCGTCGCCTCCGCGGAGACCGCCGGCATCGCCTCGAGGCGCCGCAGCTCCCGCAGGGCCTTTTCCCGGGCCTCGGCGGGCATCCCGGCGGACTCGATCTTCTCCCGCAGCTCCTCCAGGTCGGTGGCGCCGGCCCGGCCCAGCTCCTCCTGGATCGCCTTGAGCTTTTCCGAGAGGTAGTACTCCTTCTGGGCCTTCTCGAGGCGCTGCTTGACCCGGCCGTCGATCTTCCGGTCGAGCTGGAGCTTGTCGGTCTCGAGCTCGAGCACCTGGACCAGCCGTTCGAGCCGCTCCCGCACCACCGACCGCTCGAGCAGCTCCTGCTTGAGCGGCGCGGAAACGACCAGGTGCGCGGCGACCGTGTCGGCGAGGCGCCCCGGGTCGGTGATGTTCATCGTCGAGAGGAGCGTCTCCTGGGGCAGTAACGGGTGGACCCGCACGTAGTCCTCGAACAGCTCCCGCAACCGCCCGACCAGGGCGTCGATCGACTCCCCCGCGCCGTCCCGCTCGTCGAGCCGCTGCACCTCGGCGACGAGGAACCCCTCCGGGTCCCGGTCGACCTGCAGGGCCAGCGCCCGCCAGTTCCCCTCGACCAGGATGCGCACGTTGCCGCCGGTCACCTTGAGAGACTGGACGACGGTCGCCACCGTGCCGACCGAGGGGATCTCCTCGGGCCCCGGGTCGTCGACGGAGGGGTCCCGCTGGCAGGCGAGGAAGAGACGCCGGTCGCCGGCGAGGACCCGCTCGAGGGCCTTGAGGGACCGGGCCCGCCCGACGACGAACGGAACCATCGTGCGCGGGAAGACGACCGCCTCCCGGAGCGGCACCAGGGGGAGCCGTTCGATCCGGGAGGTGGTCATCGCGCGATCACCGGGGAACCGGGCCGGAGGATCAGCCCGCCTTCTTCTCGACGAGGTGCAGGCTGCCGCCCGAGCGCTCGTGCTCCTCGATCATGTCCTCGGTGATCCTGAGCTCGCGCCGATCCGGGTCGGAAGGAACCTCGTACATGTACTCCAGCATGATGTCCTCGAGGATCAGCCGCAGGCCGCGGGCGCCGATCTTGCGCTCCATCGCCTTCCTGGCGATCCGCTTGAGGGCCGCCTCGGTGAACTCGAGCTGGACGTTCTCGAACTCGAAGATCCGCTTGTACTGCTTGACCAGGGCGTTCCGCGGCTCGGTGAGGATCTGGACCAGCGCCTCCTCGTCCAGGTCGTCCAGCGGCGCGACCACCGGCAGCCGCCCGACGAACTCGGGGATCAGCCCGAACTTGATCAGGTCCTCGGGCTGGCACTGGACCAGGGTCTCGAGGCGGGTCTTGTCCTTCCTGCTCTTGACGTCCGCCTTGAAGCCGATCGTCTTCTTGCCGGTCCGCTGCTCGATGATCTTGTCGAGCCCGACGAACGCCCCGCCGCAGATGAACAGGATGTTCGTCGTGTCGATCGGGATGAAGTCCTGGTGCGGGTGCTTGCGCCCGCCCTGGGGCGGCACGTTGGCCACCGTCCCCTCGAGGATCTTGAGCAGCGCCTGCTGCACGCCCTCGCCGGAAACGTCCCGGGTGATCGACGGGTTCTCCCCCTTGCGGGCGATCTTGTCGATCTCGTCGATGTAGATGATGCCCCGCTGGGCCTTCTCGACGTCGTTGCCCGCC
>JAMOQA010000549.1 GCA_027064265.1 Acidobacteriota bacterium | reverse complement strand
GTTCCTCCTCGTCCAGAAGCCGGACGTCACCACGGTGTCCGCCGGCTGGGTGGCCCACGTCGGCTCGTCCAACGAGCGCGAGGGGATCACCGGCCTCACCCACCTCCTCGAGCACATGATGTTCAAGGGCACGAAGAGGATCGGGACGAAGGACATCGAGAAGGACCTCCGGATCATCGACGAGCAGGAGAAGATCCAGCAGCAGATCCGGAAGATCTACCGGGAGCTGCGGGCGAAGTACCGCCGCGGCGAGATCGACGACCCGTACGACCCGAAGAACTTCCCGCCCGAGCTGGTCGAGCTGAAGAAGAAGTTCCAGGAGCTCGTGGACGAGCAGCGGGCGAACATGGTCAAGGACGAGTTCGACCAGGTCTACACGAAGGCCGGCGGCTCGGGGATGAACGCCTTCACCAACCAGGACATGACGGTCTACTTCATCACGGTCCCGGCGAACAAGCTGGAGCTGTGGTTCTGGATGGAGTCGGACCGCCTCTACGAGCCGGTCTTCCGCGAGTTCTACTCCGAGCGGGACGTCGTCCACGAGGAACGGCGCCTCCGCACCGAGTCGACCCCGACCGGCAAGTTCGACGAACTGTTCGACGCGATGTTCTGGCAGTCCCACCCGTACCACTGGCCGGTGATCGGGTGGCCGTCGGACCTGGTCGTCATCAGCAAGAAGGACGCGGACGACTACTTCGAGACGTTCTACCGGCCGAACAACCTGACCGCCGCCATCGTCGGCAACTTCGACCCCGACGAGGTCAAGCGGCTGGCGAAGAAGTACTTCGGCCGGATCCCGCGCAGCACGAAGGAGACGCCGGACGTCGTCACCCTCGAGATGCCCCAGCTCGCCGAGAAGCGGATGGTCGCCGAGTGCGACTGCCAGCCCCAGGTGGAGGTCCGCTACCACACGGTGCCGTTCCGCCACGAGGACTCCTACGCCCTCGACGTGCTGGCCAACCTGCTGAACGGCCGCTCGGGCCGGCTCTACAGGTCGCTGGTCCTCGACCAGGGGATCGCCACCAGCGCGTACGCGATGCAGAACTCCCAGAAGTGGGCCGGCTACTTCTCCTTCGGCGCCGAGGCCAAGGGAGACGCGACCCCCGAGCAGCTCGAAGAGGCCTGGTACGAGGAGCTGCGGAAGATCGTCGAGGAACCGATCCCCGACGAGGAACTCCAGAAGGTGAAGAACCAGATCACGGCGGGCGCCTACCGGCGGCTGCAGAACCCGTTCTTCCTGATGCTCCAGCTCCTCTACTACGACGGGCTCGGCGACTGGACCTACATCAACGACTGGGCGGAGAAGACCCTCGCCGTCACCGCCGACGACGTCAAGCGCGTGGCGAAACAGTACCTGACCAAGGAGAACCGCACGGTCGGGCTGTACTACCGGAAGGCCGGGACGAAGGCCGAGGAGATGCCGCCCGAGCTCGCCGGCCTGCCGCCCCAGGCGAAGCAGGCGCTGTGGAACCAGGTCAAGGAGATCCGGAAGTCCACCGACCGGGCCCGCCTCGAGCAGGCCCTCGAGCGGATGGGCCAGCAGAAGGCCCAGGTGCCGCCCCAGTTCAAGAAGGCGTTCGACCTGATCGAGCGGGAGATCCAGGCCCGCCTCGACGCGCTCTCGAAGGAGGGCGCCGACGGCGAGGCCGCGGCCCCGGCGAAGGGAGGTGAGTGATGAAGCGCGCGCTCCTGCTGCTGACGGTGGCCCTGCTCGCGTGCGGCGTCCTCCCGGCGCTCGCCGCCGGCCACGGCATCCCCGATCACCCGAGCAAGCTGAAGTTCGGCAAGCTGAAGTTCGACGTGCCGGACGGGGACCAGTACCGGCACGTCCTCTCGAACGGCGTCGTCGTCTACGTGGTCGAGGACCACACCCTGCCCCTCGTCAACGTGCAGGCCCTCGTTCGAATCGGCTCGTTCCTCGAGCCGCCGGAGAAGACCGGGCTCGCGAGCCTCACCGGCACGATGATGCGCGAGGGGGGCGCGGGCAAGCTCGACGCCGATTCCTTCGACGAGAAGGCCGACTTCCTCGCGGCGTCGCTCTCCTCCTGGATCGGCGACACCCGGGGCGGGGCGTCCCTCAACTGCATCACGCCGGTGCTCGACCAGTCCCTCGACCTCTTCTTCGACATGATGCGCCACCCCCGGTTCCAGGAGGACCGCCTGGCCATCGAGAAGGGGAACGTCATCGAGGCGATGAAGCAGCGGAACGACGACGCCGGCGACATCCTCGCGCGGGAGTTCAACTGGTTGATCTACGGCCGCGACCACTTCTCGACCCGCTACTCGACGAAGGCGACGATCGACGCGATCACCCGGGACGACCTGGTGGAGTTCCACCGCAAGTACTGGCAGCCGAAGAACATGATGTTCGCGATCTCCGGGGACGTGAAGACCGACGAGATCCTCGCGGCCCTCGAGAAGCGGTTCGCCGGGTGGGCCTCCGACGGCCCGGACGTGCCGTGGCCGCCGGCCCCCCCGAAGCACGAGCCGGTGCCCGGTCTCTACCACGTCGAGAAGGACATCCCCCAGGGGAAGGTCCGGATCGGCCATCTCGGGACGACCTGGAAGGACCCGAACCAGTTCGCCCTCCGGGTGATGAACGAGATCCTGGGCGGCGGCGGGTTCACCTCCCGGATCACCAAGCGGGTGCGTTCCGACGAGGGGCTCGCCTACCACGCGGCCTCGTACTTCGGGGTCGGCACCTGGTGGCCCGGCACCTTCGCCATCGTCTACCAGTCGAAGAACCCGACGGTGGCGCTGGCCGGAAAGATCGCCCTCGAGGAGGTGCGGAAGATCCGCGAGGAGAAGGTCTCCGACGAGGAGCTGACGACGGCGAAGAACTCGATGATCGAAACGTTCCCGCGCCGGTTCGAGTCGGCTGCCCGCCGCGCGTCCCTCTTCGCCGAGGACGAGTTCATCGGCCGCCCCCACGACTACTGGAAGACCTGGCGCGAGAACGTGAAAAAGGTCGACGCGAAGAAGGTCCGCGAGGTGGCGAAGGAGTACCTCCACCCGGACAAGGTCGTCTTCCTCGTCGTCGGGAAGTGGTCCGAGATCGAGAAGGGCGACCCGGAGGGGCGTGCCTCGATGAAGGACTTCTTCGGCGGGAAGGTGACCCACCTGCCGCTCCGCGACCCGCTGACCCTCGAGCCGCTGCCGGCCGAGGAGCAGGCGACCGCGGCGAAGTGATTCCCTGACGAGACCACGACTGTCCCCCGACTTCTTTCCTCCTCCCCCGACCACCACCGGGCCCCGCGGAACCCCGCGGGGCCCTTTTCTCTCTCGCGTGGCCGCCGCACGGCCGTCATCCGCGGCGCCTCCACGTTGCGCTCAATCCGTAGGGGTCCAGCGTGCCGGACCCGGGCCGCGCGAAGCGCGGCCATGATGGTCGCCTCGCGGGCGACACGGGCGCAGCACGCTGCGCCCCTACGCCTCCACGTTGCGCTCAATCCGCACGGGTCGAGCGTGCTGGACCCGTGCGGTGCGAAGCACCGCCATGGTGGTCACCCTGCCGGCGACACGGGCGCAGCACGCGGCACCCCTGCATGTTCTCCTCCCCCTCACCCGCCCGTTCTTCCGCTCGCCCCTGCCGGGTCAGGCGGGGACGGGGCTGGCGGCGGCGGCGCGGGCGGAGGCGAGCCGGCGGACGATGCGCTGGTGGGCGGCGAGGCTCGCGGCAGGCCCCCTCGGGGGAACCTGGTCGAGCAGGAGTGGCAGCATCCGGCCAACCGGTGCGAGGGAAGGCTCCCCCGCGAGGCCCGGCTCGACCGAGCGCAACGCCTCGCCGAGCCCACCGAGGCGACCCGGGAACCCACCGCCCCGCCCCGCGTCAACGTAGAGCAGCGCCCTCCGCTGACTCACGGAAACGACACGAGCAGCATCTCGCCAACCCGTCCGGTTCCACGAGTCCCCTTCACCGGCCTCAGCGCTCCTTCGCCGGCCCGGCCTCCCCCCCCAGCACCGCGTAAAGCCTCACCCGGTTCGCCAGCTTCGCCAGGCGAAGCATGATGAGTCCCTGCCGTGCCGCAAACAGCGATCGTTGCGCATCGAGGACACCCAGGTAACTGTCGACCCCCTTCGTGTACCTGGCCATCGCCAGCCGATACGTTTCTTCTGCCGCCTCGACGAGGGATTCCTGCGCCGACAGTTCCTCGTCCACGGTGCTCTTCACCGCCAGCGCATCGGCCACCTCCTTGAAGGCCGCCTGGATCGCCTTCCTGTACCGGGCCAGCGCAATCTCGCGCTGCGCCTTGCTCACCCGGAATGCCGCCCAGGTACGGGCGTCGAAAATCGGCGCGACGACCCGGGGCGCAACGTTCCACGTGCTCGAGCCGGAATCGAACAGCCCGGAGAGTTCATTGCTCGCCGTCCCTACCCCGGTCGTCAGCACGATCCGAGGGAAGAAGGCGGCCCGCGCAGCACCGATGTAGGCGTACGCCGCCTTCAGCTGATGCTCGGCCGCCATGATATCCGGCCGTCCCAGCAGCACATCCGACGACAGCCCGGGGGAGACATCCTTCGGTGGGATCACGCTCCCCAGGTCCGACGGCAGCAGCTCCTCGGGCACCGGGCCACCTGCCAGCAGGTTCAACGCGTTCAGGTCCTGCGCCACCGCCCGCGTGTATCGCGCCACGTCTCCTCGGGCTGCGTCCACCTGGCCCTGTGCGCGACGCAGATCGAGTTCCGTGCCCAGGCCCACCTCGTACTGCCGCCGGACCAGTTCGTACGTGTGCTGCCTGTTCTCCAGGGTCGACCGGGCCAGCTTCAGCCCCTCCCTGTCCGCCGCGAGGGTGAAGTACACCCTTGCGATCTCCGAGACCAGGACGATCCGTGCACTGCGCCGGGCCTCTTCCGTGGCCAGGTATTCCTGCAGTGCCTGTCTCTTCAGGCTGCGAATCCGACCGAAAAAGTCGAGCTCCCAGGCAGCGATGCCCAGGCTGACGCTGTATCGTTCGTCCGTCATCGCTTTCCCGGTCGGTGAAAGATCCGCCGGCACGCGCTGCCTGTTTCCGTCACCCACCGCATCGATCGCCGGGAACAGCTCGGCGCGCCGCACGCCGTAGAGGGCGCGAGCCCGCTCCACGTTCAAGGCGGCGAGCCGCAGATCGAGATTCTTCTCGAGGGCCATTTCGATGACCTGCTGCAGCCGCCTGTCCGCCAGGAACTCTTCCAGGCTCAGCTCTTCGACCGGCCGCGCCCCGGGCTCGGCCCCGGCGTTCTCGTAACCCTCTCCCTTCGGCCATTCGGCCGGCACCGGCGCGACCGGTCGTTCGTACTTCGGCGCCAGGGTCGCGCACCCGGCAAGGCAGGGGACCAGCAGCAGGATCGTGAATCCTCTTGTCCTCATTCCTTCACCTCTTCCGGGCCCGTGGAAACCTCCACCTTGCCGGAGCTCTTCCTCGATCGCCTGCCCTTGATCGCGGTGTACACGAGGACGAAGAACAGTGGAATGAAGAACAGGTCGATAAAGGTCGCGGAGATCATCCCGCCGCAAACCGCCGTCCCGATCGCGTTCATGGCACCGGCTCCAGCGCCGGTAGCGATTGCCAGCGGCAGAACACCGAAGAAGAACGCCAGCGACGTCATCATGACGGGACGCAACCTTACCCGCGTGGCCCCGAGGGTCGCCTCCACCAGGCCCTCTCCCTGCGCCAGGCGCTCCTTGATGAACTGGATGATGAGGATCGCGTTCTTCGTCGAGAGGCCCATGGTGGTGAGAAACCCGATCTGGAAGTAGACGTCGTTGTACAGTCCTCGCGACCAGGTGGCCACGGTTGCGCCGAGCACACCCAGCGGCAACATCAGCAGGTTCGCGATGGGAATGGGCCAGCTCTCGTACAGGGCCGCCAGGGCGAGAAAGATCACGAAAATGGAGAACGCATAGACGAGAGGAGCCTGGGCCGTCGCCTCCCGTTCCTGGTACGAAAGCCCGGTCCAGTCATACGCAATCCCCTGGGGCAGTCTTGATGCCATCTCTTCCATCGCCCGCATCGCCTCGCCGGAACTTCTCCCCGGCGCCGGCTCGCCCCAGATGTTGATCGAGGGAAAACCGTTGTAGCGCTCGAGCTTCGCCGCACCATAACCCCAATGTCCGGACGCGAAAGAGGAAAAGGGCACCATCTTGCCCGCGACATTACGAACATGGATCCGTTTCAGATCTCCCGGCAACATGCGGTACGGCGCATCGGCCTGCACATAGACCTT
>JAMOQA010000548.1 GCA_027064265.1 Acidobacteriota bacterium | reverse complement strand
GCGGCGGCGCGGTTCCGGGAGGCCGTGGCGATCCGGGTGCGGGCGCGCGTTACCTGGCGCGGGCGCGACGGTGCGGTCCACCGGGTCGTCCTGGCGGAGACCAGGTACTGATGGCGGAGGCGGACGGGGTGCCGACCGGGGCAGGGGAGAGGGGCACGACCCTCGCGGGGGCGCTGGTCGGGCTCCTCTCCGGTTCCATCGCGCTGCTGGCGGCCCTCGCCCTCGCCCGCGGGTTCCTTCGGCTCGAGTCGTGCCTCGCCGGGGGTGCGGGGGCCCGGCTCGGGGGCGCGGCGGCCCTCTCCCGCGTGGCCGAGGAAATCGCCCGGGCCGGTGCGGGGGTTCCCCCGGGGGGAGTCGACGAAGCGATCGAGCTCCTGGAGGACTGGGCGATCGGCGTGCGCGGCGACCGCGACGGAGACCTTCCCGCCCGCGCACTCGACCCCGAGCGCTGGCTGGACCCGGCGGGGGCGGTCGTCCCGGTGGCCAACGACGAGGTCGTCGTCTTCCTCAGGCGCAACGCCGGCGGCGGCGGCAGGCACCGGGCCCGGTTCCGGGCCGACCTCGACTCCCCCGATCGCGTGGAGTTGCCGGACGGCACCCTGCTGGCCCGGCGGGACGGGCTGGTCGACGAGATCGACGCCGGGCCCGCGGCGGGAGACGAAGACTCGTCCCCCGGCACCCTCTACCGGGTCACCTTCGTCCACGACGCCCGGCGGGCCGGCACGGGCCGGTTCCGGGTCGTCGAACCCCTGCTCGACCGGGTGACCGGGTTCCGCGTCACTGCCCGGGACCGGCGAGGCCGGGTCGTCCCCCCGTGCGGAGGAGAAGACACCCCTTCCTCCCGGTCCTGCCGGGCGCGGGTCGCCCGGGTCCGGGTGGAGCTCGTCGTCGACGACGGCCGGGGGGGCGGAACGACGCTGGCGCTCGAGGTTCCGGCCGGGAGCCCCCCGGGGTGGCGGCCATGACGGAGCGGGGAGGTCGGTGCGTTCCCCGGTGCCGCGAGCACGGTGGCGTGCTCGTCGCCGTCCTCGTCGTCGCCTCCCTCGTGATGGCCGCGGCCCTCGCGGCCCGGTTCCTCGCCGAGGCCGGTCTCCGGGCCGAGCGCCGGCTCCTCGCCCGGCGGCAGGCGCTGCTCCTCGCGGTCTCCGCCGCCCGGGGAGTCGCGGGCTGGTTCGAAGGGCCCGAGCGGGGTGCCCTGCGCGGGGCGCCGCCCTCCGGCCTCGGGTTCCGCGACCGGCGCCGGGTCGACCCGGACGGCGACGGCCGGGGCATTCCCTGGCGGGAGGCCATGGCCCCGTGGAACGTCCGCTGGAAGGATCCGCCGGCCGTTCCCTTCCGTCCCCCGGACGGCCCCGCTCCCGGCGACCGTCTCGCCGGCACGCCGGACGGCCCCGACTGGGAACTCTCCGCTGCCGACGGTCGGGAGGCCGAGGCGTGGCTCCTGGCCTGGAGCCGCCTGCTCGATCCCGGCGGCCGCTCCCGCCTGGTCCGGGTCGCGCTGTGCGGCCCCCGGCCCGGCGCGGATCGGGCCGTCCTCGGGCGGATCCTCGTCGAGGCGGAGACGCCGTTCGCGGGTGGCGGACGCCCGGTCCGGGTGCGCGTAGCCGGTGACCTGGTGCTGGTCCCCGTGGAAGGGCTCCGCCGTCCCCTGGTCGTGCGGGGGAACGCGCGGCTCGCGGGGGACGTCGCGTGGGAGCGGGGCGAGGCGATCGTCGGGGGAGACCTCGACGCTCCCGCGGGCATCGAGGACCGCTGGCCGGCGGGCATTCCCTGGGCCGGCCCGGATCTCCCCGTTCGGCGCGACATGGACGGGGACGGCACGGACGACGACGTGGACGGGGACGGTGTCGGCGACTGGATTGCCTGGCGCGACCTGCCGGGGCCGGTGCCGGATCCCTGGTGGCGGGCCCGCGTCGGTGGCGCCTGGCTCGGAAGGTTCGCGCCATCCGGGCCGTGCCGGGCTCCCTGGCCCTTCGGTCCGCGGGGCACGCCCCCCGCACCCCCCACCCGGCGCGATCGCTCCGGGTTCCTGCTCGGGTGCCCCGTGCGGCCGTTTCCCGGGCCGGTCCCCGTTTCCTGGTGGAGGCTCGCGGCGGCGGGCGTCCGGGGCACGGCCCGCCTCGTCGAGGATCCGGCCCACTCCGGGCGATTCCTGCTCGACGGCGCCGGCCCCTCGCGCCCCCTGGCCGAGCTGCTCCGGGCAACGCGAGGGCTGCGCAGGCTCGAGCTGGCCCCGGGGAGGTCGCGGCCGCTCCCGCTGCTCCTCGACGGGCTCTCCGGCGCGGTCCTGGTCCGCGGGGGGCCGGTGCGAGCGACGGGCGGAAGCCGGACGGTGCCGGCGGGAGCGCTGGCCCCGGCCGATCCCGCCGACACCGCGGGGGAGGACCGGGCGGCCCGGGCCGGCGACCCGCGGCTCTCCCTCCGGGACCCGGACGGTTCCTGTTCCGGCTTCCTGCCCGGCGGCTGGGCCGACGGCCACGTCCTCGTCGAACCCCGGCCGTGCGTTCCCCGTCCCGCCGGGTTCGACGGCGTTCTCGCCGTGGCGGACGCCCTCCACCTCGAGGGCCCCCTGGCGATCGCGGGGCAGGTCCGGGCGGAGACCCTCGAGGCGGACGGGACGGCCGGGGCCGTGCGCATCGTCGCCGTCCCCGGTGCCGGGGCCACGCCGGCGCTCCGGCCCGGCATCCCGGGAGCGCCGCGGGTGCTGGTCGTCGGGCTCCGCGCCCTTCCCTGAGACGCGGGCGAAGCGCTTCTTCTGGACGAACCTCCCTTGGCGGTGTCATATTCAGGAGCGGAGGTCCACGCCCTGGAGACACCATGCGACCCGCTCGCCTCCTGCCGCTCCTGTTCACGCTCGTTCTCTCCCTTGCCGCGACGCCGGCCGTCGCGGGCAACTACCGTCCCCTCGAGCCCAGCCCGAAGAAGACCCCGGCGGGCGCCACGGCGAAGGAGGCTCCCCGGGCGAAGGCTTCCCGGCCCGCGGGCAGTGGCGGCTCGATGGTCGAACTCAAGGGAGAGGCCGCACGGGAGCGGCTCGCCGACCTGGCGCCCCCGCGCCCGATCGCGGACGTTCCCTACCCGGTGGTCGTCGATCCGAAGACGGGCCAGAAAGTGATCCTCATCACCAACGACGTCCTCGAGCGGCGCTTCGGCCGCTCCCGCCCCGCGCCTCCGCCCCCGGGGGCGAACATCCCGATGCCCGAGCCGGTGAAGAAACTGATCGAGGAACAGCGCAAGGAGGCGGAAGCGCGGAAGCAGGCCGAGGAGGCGGCGCGGGAACGCCAGGAGAAGATCCGCCAGCTCGAGCAGGAGATCGCCCACCTGGAGAGGCGGATCCTGGCGATCCGGAACCCGTTCTACCGGATGCCCCCCCGGGACCAGGCGGACCGCCAGGAGGACGCGGCGGCGAAGAGCAACGTCGAGCGCCTCGCCGCCGCGGAGAGCCGTCTCAGGAAGCTCCGGGAGGAGCTCGCGAAGCTGAAGGCCCAGGGCGCCCGATGAGTTCTTTCCGAGAAGGTCCCCGCCGGGCCGCGCCCGGCCTCGGAGCGTGTCGATGAGCCCCTCGTCCGCTGCCACCGGGAGCAGGTTCGTGCCGGCGGTCCTGGTCGGCTGGCCGGGTGGCGACGCCGCCCGCGTCCAGGAGTTCCTCCGGCCCCTCGTCGAGGACGAGGTCCGGGTGCTCTCGCCGGGAGAGCTGGAGGGGGGCGCCCGGCGCCTGGTCGACGCCGGGATCCTGGTGCTCGTTCCGGGGGACGACGGGTCGTTCCTCGAGGGCCTGCGGGAGCGGCTCGCCGCCCTGCGGGAGAAGGCTGCCGGACTCCCCGTCGTCCTCGCCGGGGACGGGCTCGAGGCGCCGGCGGTCGCCGCCGCCCTGCGGGCCGGCGTGAACGAGGTGATCTTCGTTCAACGCGAGGGAGAGGCCGCCCGGGAGCGCCTCCTGCCCCTCCTCGAGCGGCGCCGGTCGATGGCGGCCGGCCGCCTGTTCCCCCCGGGGCCCGGCGTTCCCGAGATGATCGGGACGTCCCCCCGGATGCGCCAGGTGGCCGACCTGGTCCAGCGGGTCGCGGCCTCGGACGCCACCGTGCTGATCCTCGGGGAGTCCGGCACCGGCAAGGAGCTGATCGCCCGTGCGCTCCACGCGTTCTCGCCCCGGCGGAAGAAGCCCTTCGTCGCGATCAACTGCGCCGCCATCCCGGAGACGCTCCTCGAGAACGAGCTGTTCGGGCACGAGAAGGGGGCCTACACCGGGGCGAACGCCCGGGCAATCGGCAAGGTGGAGGCGGCGGAGGGGGGCACCCTCTTTCTCGACGAGATCGGGGAGATGCCCCTCCAGCTCCAGGCCAAGATCCTGCGGCTCCTCCAGGACCACACCTACGACCGGATCGGGGGCACCCGGACCCGGAAGGCGGACATCCGGGTGGTCACCGCCACGAACCGGGAGCTCAAGGAGGAGGTTGCCGCGAAGCGGTTCCGCGAGGACCTCTACTACCGGCTCTCGGTCGTCCCGGTGGAGCTGCCCGCCCTCCGGGAGCGCCCCGAGGACATCCCCGTCCTCGCCCGGGCGATCCTCGAGCGGCTCGCCCGCCGCCTCGAGCGCCCGGGGCTCCGCCTCTCCCCGGAGGCGATGGACCGCCTGGTCCGGTACCGCTGGCCCGGCAACGTCCGGGAGCTGGAGAACGAGCTCGAACGGGCGGCCGTGCTCTCCGGCGCGGACGTGATCGGTCCCGAGGCCCTTTCCCTGCAGAGCCGCATCGCCGATCCGGACCGGGCGGCCCTCGCCCGGCTCGCGCCCCTGGACGCTCCTCTCGAGGAGACGGTCCGCCGGGCCGCCGAGGCTGCCGAGCGGATCCGCGTCTCCGTCGCGATCGAGGAGGAGGGGGGAGACCTGGACCGGGCGGCCGCGGCCCTCGGGATCACCCGGGAGGAGCTGGAAAACCGGCTCTGAATCCCGGCTCCCCGGGGATGGAACGCCCGTGCCCGGGGGAGTATCCTTTCCGCTTTCCTTCCCCCACCGCGTACGTGACGGGGGCGCGCCCCCGGGAGGTGAACGGATGTCCGAGCGCAGGGTGATCATCGCCGGCGCCGCCGGCCGAGACTTCCACGACTTCAACGTCGCCTTCCGCAACGACCCGACCGTCCGCGTCGTCGCCTTCACCGCGACCCAGATCCCCGACATCGATGGCCGGGTCTACCCGGCCGCCCTCGCGGGCGAGCGCTACCCGGAGGGGATCCCGATCCTCGCCGAGGACGACCTCGAGAAGCTGATCGCCGAGCACGACGTCGACGAGGTGGTCTTCGCCTACTCGGACGTTTCCCACGAGCACGTGATGCACCTGGCCAGCCGCGCCCTCGCCGCCGGCGCCGACTACCGGCTGATGGGCCCGAAGGCCACCGAGCTCCGCTCGACGAAGCCGGTCGTCTCGATCTGCGCGGTCCGCACCGGTTGCGGCAAGAGCCAGACCACCCGCAAGGCCTGCCGCCTGCTGCGGGACGCCGGGCTCCGGGTCGTCGCGATTCGCCACCCGATGCCCTACGGCGACCTGGTCGCCCAGCGGTGCCAGCGGTTCGCCACCCTCGAGGACCTGGACCGCTACGACTGCACGATCGAGGAGCGGGAGGAGTACGAGCCCCACATCGCGATCGGCAACGTCGTCTACGCGGGCGTCGACTACGAGGAGATCCTGCGGGAGGCCGAGAAGGAGGCCGACGTCATCGTCTGGGACGGGGGCAACAACGACCTGCCGTTCTACGTCCCGGACGTGCACATCGTGGTGGCCGACCCGCTCCGCCCGGGCCACGAGACGAAGTACCATCCCGGCGAGGCGAACGCCCGGAAGGCCGACGTCTTCGTGATCAACAAGGTCGACTCCGCCACTCCCGAGCAGGTGGCGACGGTGAAGAAGAACCTGCTCGCGCTCCGCCCGGGCGCGCAGGTGATCCTCGCCGAGTCCCCGGTGACCCTCGAGGACCCGGCGGTGGTCGCCGGCAGGAAGGTCCTGGTGATCGAGGACGGCCCGACGACGACCCACGGCGGCATGACCTGGGGCGCCGGCGTGGTCGCCGCGAAGGCGGCGGGCGTTGCCGAGATCGTCGACCCGCGGCCCTTCGCCGTGGACACCATCGAGGAGACCTACCGCAAGTACCCGGATACCGGCGCGATCCTGCCGGCGATGGGGTACTCGGAGAAGCAGGTGGCCGATCTGCAG
>JAMOQA010000547.1 GCA_027064265.1 Acidobacteriota bacterium | reverse complement strand
CCCTCGAGAACCACCCGGTCGACCTGGTCCTGATGGACATCTCGATGCCCGGCATGGACGGCCTCGAGGCGACCGAGCGGATCCGCCGCCATCCCCGCCTTTCCGGGCTGCCGGTCCTCGCCCTCACCGCCCACGCCTTCGAGGAGGACCGGCAGCGCTGCCTCACCGCCGGCTGCGACGACGTGGTCACCAAGCCGGTCGCGCCGGAGAAGCTCCTCGCCGCGATCCGGGCGCACCTTCCCGCGACCTCCCGCGCCTGACCCGCCCGCCCCCGCTCCCGGCCGGGCCCGGGCGGTCCCCCGGCCTTCCCGGCTGCCTGTTCACGCCATGAATGACTTTCATTCACGGCGTGAATAGATTCCGCGCCGCCCCGTGCGGGGACATCGAAAGCGGCGCTATCCTGCCGGCATGACCAGCGCGACCCGTGATGACCGGCCCCGGGCGGTGGTGCTGCTCTCCGGCGGACTCGACTCGGCGACGGCCCTCGCCGTCTGCCGCCGGGACGGGTTCGCGCCGTGTGCGCTCTCGGTGGACTACGGCCAGCGGCACCGGGCGGAGCTGGCGGCGGCCCGGCGGGTGGCCGCGGCGCTCGGAGCCGTCCGGCACCTGGTCGTCCCGCTCGACCTCTCCGCCATCGGCGGGTCGGCCCTGACCGACCCCTCCATCGACGTACCGAAGGGCAGGGACCCCGCGGAGATCGGCTCCGGGATCCCGGTGACCTACGTCCCGGCCCGGAACACGGTCCTGCTCGCCCTCGCCCTCGCCTGGGCGGAGACCCTGGGTGCTTTCGACCTCTACCTCGGCGTGAACGCCCTCGACTACAGCGGCTACCCGGACTGCCGGCCGGCCTTCCTCGAGGCGTTCGAGCGGCTCGCCAACGTGGCCACCGCCGCCGGCGTCGAGGGTCGGGGGCGTTTCCGGGTCCATGCCCCGCTGCTCGAGCTGTCCAAGGCGGAGATCGTCCGGCTCGGGACCGGGCTCGGCGTCGACTACTCCCTCACGGTGTCCTGCTACGACGCCGACGAGGCGGGCCGCGCCTGCGGCTCGTGCGATGCCTGCCTCCTGCGGAAGAAGGGGTTCGCCGAGGCGGGCCTGCCCGACCCGACCCGCTACCGCTGACGGCGGCAGGCCCGCGCCGGCCGGCTCTCAGCCTCCCACGCGCACCCGGAAGCGAGCGGCCATCTGGCGATTGGCGTCCGCCTGGCTGCTGAGTTCGGTAGACGCGCTGGCAAGCTCCTCCGAGGCGGCGGCGGTGGACTGGACCACCGTGTTCACCTCGGTGATCGCCTGGGTCACCTGCTCGATGCCGCCGGACTGCCGTTGCGAGGCGGCGGTCACCTCGGCTACGGCGTCGCTGACCTTCTCCACCTGTCGGGCAATTTCGTCCAGCAGGTTGCCCGTCTCGTCGACGACGCGGGCACTCTCGTCGACCCGCGCCGCCGTCTGTTCCACCAGCTCCGCCGTCTCCCGGGCCGCCTCGGCGCTCCGCATCGCGAGCGCCCGCACCTCCTCGGCCACCACGGCGAATCCCTTGCCGGCATCCCCGGCCCGGGCCGCCTCGACGGCGGCGTTCAGCGCCAGGAGGTTGGTCTGGAAGGCGATCTCGTTGATCGTGTCCAGCACCCGTGCGGTGTCGCTGAACGCCTGCCGGATCCCGTTCATCGAACGACGCATCGCCTCCATCGAGTCCGCGCCGCGGGTCGCGGTCGTCCGGGTTTCTTCGGACATCCTCTGAACCTCGACGGCCGTCGAGACGTTCTGCTTCACCTCCCCGTTGATCTCCTCGAGACCGGCGGAGATCTCCTCGATGGACGCCGCGAGGGTCATCCCGTCCTGGGCAAGCTTCTGGCTGCCCTGGTTGATCTCTCCGGACGCCAGGGTGACCTGGTCTGCGCTTGCAGCGATCTCGGAGATCGCGGCGGACAGCGTATCGAGGGCCCTGTTCAGCGATGCCCGCATCGCCGCGTGCTCGCCGCGGTACTCCCCGGTCATCCGCGCGGTGAGGTCGTTTTCCGCTACCCGTTCCAGCACGGCAGCGGCCTCCCGCATCGGGGCCGCGAGCACATCGAGGGTGGCGTGGAACCCCTCGACGACCTTCCGGTACTCCCCGCGGTGTGCCGCCTCGTCGACCCGCGCGCCGAGGTTTCCCGCCTGTGCGGCTGCGGTCATCGCGTCCATGTCGCGGACGAGGGAGAACACGGCCTCGCGGACCCGGTTCATCGCCTGTCCCAGGCGGTCCCTGCCGGACGCCAGCCGGATCTCCACGCCCATGTCGCCGTCCGCGAGCCGCTCGGCCGCATCGATCTTGGCCCGGTTGTTGGCCAGGAGGCTCCGGAAGGCTTCCGCCAGGTCCCCGATCTCGTCCTTGGAACGGTGGTCGAGGGACACGTCGACCTCTCCCTCCGAAACGCGCCGGGCAACGATGGTCAGCTCCTCGAGGGGGCGCGCCAGGCGACCGGCCGCGAACCACGCACCCCCGCCGGCAGCCACCAGTACGACCCCGCCGCCCGCGAGGAACAGGACGAGCAGCCTCCCGAGGCTCCCGTCCAGCGTCGCCTCGGCTGCCTGGCTGGCTTCGTCGAGTACTTGCTGGACTTCCGCGCGCTCTGTTGGTGGTACCCCCTCGACCAACGCTCGGCTCTCCCGGGCGAGGGCTTCGGTCATCCTTCCGTCGATCCACCGGATACTCCCCGCGAACAGCCCGACCAGGAGGACGAGGACTCCCACGGCTGGCACCACGGCCAGGACCAGCAGCTTCTGTCTCATGCGGATAGACAGGGACATCTTCCGGCTCTCCCTTTCGGGAAGCCGCGGACCCCGACCCTCGGGACGTTACGCCCGAGGAGTCCCCCCCAGGGAGCGCGTCACGCTCCCCCGGTCACGCGGACTCCTCTCACCATGGTTCGTACTGCCCCGAGGGTCGCCATACCGGCGCCACCTTGTTGCGCCCGATTCTCCCGCTGCAAGGAACGTTCGGTCTTCGGAAGGACCCGGTCAAGGGCTTCTTTTTGCAAATCTGCAACAAGCCTCGTGCCGCACCCCCCCGCGAACGGAAGGAGCGCCGGGCATCGCGCCCGGCGCCCCGCGTGCGTTCCGCGCGCCGGCGTCAGTCGCCGACGGTGATGGTCGCCACGGTCTCCGCCATCTTGACCGGGCGGGCCTCGTCCTCCGGCACCTCGAGGAACCGGGCGACGGACGAGACCAGCTTCGAGTACCAGACCGTGGCCCGGATCGTCACCGGTCCGGGAGCCACGTTCTTCGGCAGCTTCCAGGTGAAGGTCTCCGGGACCGCGGTCAGCGGCGGCAGCCGGTAGTCGGGCCCGAAGCTCTTCGTGTTCCACTGGGCGACGGTCATCCGACCCTGCGGGTCGAGGTAGGGCAGCCGGTAGATCCGGTCCCCGGCCGGGACGTCCCCGTCCCGCTCGAGGCCCTTGAAGTCGGCGAGGCCCATGATCTCGCCGAGGTCCTGGTAGGCGAGGGTGCCCGGCGAGGAGATCGTGTAGTCCTCCCCCTCGAAGCCCTTCCGGTCGACCGGCAGGTGGAAGACCTTCCCCTCGGAGTCGATCGCCTCGACGTGGAGCCAGACGACCCGCTCCTCGGCGGACCCGGTCGGGATCATGTGCCCGGCCTTCTGGTTGATCACGTTCGCCTGGACGATGATCGTGTCACCCGGCCGCGCGGTGGCGGGGGCGGGCACGAGCTCGACCTCCACCGCCCCCTCGAGACGGGCCTTCGTGTGGGCGCCGAAGAAGAGGTGGGTACGCATGTCGGCGTGCATCGCGCCCCCCGCGTCGGGAGCGGGGTTCCCCTCGGCGCGGGTCATGTGGCAGTCCTGGCAGACGATTCCCTTCCTCCCGTAGGGGCTCTCCTTCCACTCGAGGTGGGTCGCCTTGACCCACTGGCCCCACGGGTCCTTCTCGTTGTGGCAGGTGCCGCAGAACTCCGCCGTGCCGAGGAAGGGGTTCACCGCGATCCCGTGGTGGGGGCTCTTCACCCCGGAACGCGTTCCCTGCATCGCGTCGCCCGGGGCGATCGTCCAGTTGAAGTTGAAGGGAGTGTCGCCCGAGAACCCGGTGATCGAGTGGCAGACCGTGCAGGCGACGCCGTCGTTCGCCCGGGTCTTCTCGGCGACCGGCTTCGGCGGGATGTCCCCGGCGAGGAAGGCGAGGGGGGCGTGGCAGCCCATGCACCCGGCCTTGACGCCGGCCACCTTCTCTTCCTTGAGGGCGTGGGGCAGGGCGAGCTTGAAGTACTCCACCTCGTCCCACCCGTGGACGTACGACTTCGCCATCATGCCGCGGGCGTGCTGGGCGGCGATCTCCTCGTGGCAGCCCGCGCAGGTCGCGTCGTCCTCGAACTTGTCGTAGGGGAAGATGCCCGTCGCGGCCGGCTTCCCGGCCGGGGCCTTGCCGCCCCCCGCCAGCAGCGGGAACGCGGCCAGCGCCGCCACGGCGGCGACGGCGGCCAGGATCCCGATCCTCCTCCTCATGGTGACCTCCCTTCGCTCCCCGGGGGAGCGTGCTCGAGCGACTCGACCATGCCCCGACGGCTCCATCGGGCCGGGGTGAAATATTTTACCAAGCGAGGCGACCGGCTCAGGCCCCGGGCCGGGCGGGACCGACGACCTCCCCCGGCAGGGGGAACCAGCGCAACGGCTCGATGTCGTCGTCCAGCCGGGCCGGGCCGGGACCGACCAGGTCGTGGCGGTCGGCCGCCTCCGCGAAGATCCGTTTCGCCTCCTCGAGGTACTCGGCGAGGGCGGTCTCCGGCTCGAGGATGTGCCGCGCCCGGTACTGGAGCTTGCCGTCCAGGTAGCGCAGGTCGTGGAGGGAGAGCAGCCCCTCCATCCCGGGGTGCTCCCGGTGGCGCCACAGGCCGGACTCCGGGATGAACTCGTAGTCCGGGAGCAGCTTCCACCCCTCCCGGGCAACGAGGTGGACCGCCTCGAGGATGTACTCGAAGACGGTCTCCGAGATGAAGTAGTTGAAGTTCACCCGGACCCAGCCCGGCTTGATCCCCTCGCACCCCTTCTCGATCGCCCGCCGGTACCGGGCGGAGCGCTCCAGGTCGATGCCCAGGAGCCGGTGACCGTACGGGCCCGCGCAGGAACAGCCGCCCCGGGCCTGGATGCCGAACAGGTCGTTGAGCAGGGCGACGACGAAGTTGTGGTGCAGCCAGCGGCTCCCGTGGCGGATGACGAACGAGACGATGGAGAGCCGCTTCGCCCGCGGGTTCCCCAGGATCAGGATGTTCTCGTTTCTCGACCACGACTCGATCGCCCGGCGGACGAACGACTCCTCCCGTTCCTCGATCAGGTCCTCGCCGACCGCCTTCTTGAGGTGGAACACGAGGCCGGCCCGGATCGACTCGATGATCGCCGGGGTGCCCCCCTCCTCCCGGTGGGCGGGATCGGAGAGGTAGGTGTGGTCGTCGAAGCTGACGTAGCTGACGGTCCCGCCCCCCGGGACGGTGGGCACGGTGTTCCGGCACAGCCGGCGCTTGACGACGAGGACGCCCGGGGTCTGTGGCCCGCCGATGAACTTGTGGGGCGAGATGAAGATCGCGTCCTTGTACGCCAGGTGACCGTCCTCCCCCTCGTGGCGGGGATTCATCTCGATCCGCACGTAGGGAGCGGCCGCCGCGAAGTCCCAGAAGGCGAGCGCCCCGTACCGGTGGAGCAGGGCCGAGATCCCGTACGTGTCGGAGACGATCCCGGTCACGTTCGACGCCGCCGAGAAGCTCCCGATCCGGAGGGGCCGGTCCCGGTAGCGCGAGAGTTCCTCCTCGAGGCGAGCCTGGTCGATCTGGCCGTCCTCGTTCTCCGGGATCGGGACGACGTCGGCGATCGACTCCCGCCAGGGCAGCTCGTTCGAGTGGTGCTCGTAGGGCCCGATGAAGACCACGGGCCGCCGTTCCGGGGGGATGCAGCCGGAAAGGCCGTGCTCCCGGTCCAGGTCCGCCGGGATTCGCAGGTTCAGGATGTCGATCAGCTTGTTGACCGCGCCGGTCGCCCCGGACCCGCAGAAGATCACGACGTCCTCGTCGGTGCCCCCGACCGCCTCGAGGATGATCCGCCGGGCGTCCTCCCGGAAGCGCGTGGTCTGGAGCCCGGTGCCCGACGCTTCCGTGTGGGTGTTGGCGTAGAGCGGCATCACCTCCTCGCGGATGAAGTCCTCGATGAAGGCGAGGCTCCTCCCGGAGGCGGTGTAGTCGGCG
>JAMOQA010000546.1 GCA_027064265.1 Acidobacteriota bacterium | reverse complement strand
AAGAACAAGCAGACCACCTGGCAGAAGCCCGCCATCGAGTGGGAAGAACCCTACCAGCCGGTTGTCTTCGCCGCGTCCTGCACGCAGCTCGCGTTCAACTGCGGCGCCGGCGCACAGGACTGAGTCCCGGGGCCAGGCGACCACTCGCCCGAAGGAGCGCCCCGCGGGGCGCTCCTTCTGCTGTGCAGCCTTGCATTACCATTCATGGCACCCCGATAATCCCCGTCCCATGACGCAGGCCGACGTCGTCCTCCGGATCGCGAATCGCCGCCTCGCCCTCGCGCTCGAGGGGACGGCCCGGGAACTCGCGCACCATGCCCGGGAACGTTACCGCGGCTTCCTCGCCCCGCCCGCCGCGGAATCTCCCGACGTCGACTTCACCCTGGCGATCCGGGTCGATCCCGCCCGACGCCCACCCGGCTGGCACCCCGTCCACGTCACGAACCCCCCGGTGACCGCCGCGGGGGATCTCTCCCGCGCCACGATCCGCGGCGAGGGAGCCGAGGCCGAGATCGACTGGGAAGAACGCCGCGGGTCCGCGACGATCCCCGACTCGCTCTCGCACCTGGACCTGCTGGTGCGCGTGGCCCTCGGGGGCGCGCTCCTCCGGGAGGGCTCCACGTTCCTCCATGCGGCCGGTGTCGTTCTCGACGGGTTCGCCGTCGCGTTCTCCGGCCCTTCCGGGGCGGGCAAGAGCACGATCGCTCGCCTGTGCCGCGAGGAAGGCCTCGAGATCCTGTGCGACGAGATGCTGGTGGCCCTCTCCCACCCGCTCGCGCTCCGGTTCCGGGGCACCCCCTTCTGGAACGGAACGGACCGGGAAGGCCCCGCCGGCGGCATCTTCCTGCTGGAGCACGGCCCGGAACCGTTCGTCGAACACCTCGCACCGGACCGGGCCCTGCCCCGTCTCGTCGCCGCCGGGGGCTGCCCCCTCGACCTGCCGGCCTTCCAGGAGGCGTTCTTCGCCGCGCTGGGCAATCTCCTCCGGCGAGCGCCCGCCTACCGCCTGGTCTTTCGGCCGGACCCGTCGTTCCTGGCCGCGATCCGGTCCCTGCCCGAGTTCGCCTTCTTCGTTCCCCGATCCGCGGCTCGCTCCCTCCCGCGCCACCCCGGGGGGACGCGATGAGCCGCCATCTCTCGGCCCTGATGGCACGCGCCCAGCGGGACCTCGTCCCGCTCTCCGCCCATTTCGAACTGACATGGCGGTGCAACGAGCGTTGCGTCCACTGCTACGTGGACCTCGAGAACGGCCGCGAAGAGCTGGATACCGCCGGGGCGCTCCGGGTGCTCGACGAGCTCAGGGAAGCCGGGACCCTCTTCCTCACGTTCACCGGGGGCGAAGTCTTCCTGCGGCCGGACCTGCCAGAGCTGGTCCGCCACGCGCGAGCCCTCGGGTTCGCGCTCCGCGTGTTCACGAACGCGACCCTGGTCGAGGAACGCCACGCCCGTCTCTTCCGGGAAACCGGGGTCCTCGCCGTCGAGGTCTCCCTCTACGCGATGGACCCGGGGATCCACGACGGGATCACCCGCGTTCCCGGTTCCCACGCCCGCACGCTCGCCGGCATTCGCCTCCTCCGGGAACACGAAGTTCCCGTCGTCCTCAAGGCCCCGATCCTCCGGGAGGCGGCGGGCGAACACCGCCGGGTGGCGGCCTTCGCCGAGTCCCTCGGCGCCCGGTGGCGGTTCGACACCCACCTCGTCACCCGGACCGATCTCGACCCCGCTCCCCTCGCCCACGCCCTCGACGAGGACCAGCAGCTGCAGGTGGCTACCGACCCGCTCCTCGCCATGGCCATCCCGCCGGACGAGGGAACACCGCCTTCCCCGGAGGAACCGGTCTGTGCCGCCGCGCGGCGCGTCGTTCTCGTCGATCCGCGCGGCAGGGTCTATCCCTGCTCCTCCCGCTTCCCCCCGGCGGGAGACCTCAGGCGGCAGTCGTTCCGGGAGATCTGGGAGCAGTCGCCGCTCCTCCTGCGGCTGCGCAACCTCCTGGCCACGGACATGGCCGGTTGCCGGGGCTGCCGGCTGTGGTCCTGGTGCGCCCGCTGTCCCCTGGATGCCGTCGCCGAGGAGGGGGACTTCTTCGCCGTCCCCCGCCGTGCCTGCGCCGAGACGCACCTGCGGCGACGGGCCTGGGATGCCGGTCCACCGGAACTCCGGGAGACCATCACCAGCCTCCTCGCGGGCGACCTTCCCGGCTGCGACCTCTGATCGGGGCGATCGGACCGCCCTTAGCCCGGATCATGCATGAGCCCCCCGGCCGAAACACCGGATCTGCACGCTGGCCGGGCCCTGCGGGCCCTCTCGCCCGTACTCGGCGCCGAACACCCTGCGGCATACCTCGAGGACGCCTCGAGTGTTCAGGCCTCCGTGTGGGCGATCCAGCACGCATCTACGGCGTTTCGCCTCGAAGGTTCATGCATGATCCGGGTCAGGAACCCCGCAGGCCCCTCCGGGCCACGTCGGCCGCGACCTGCAACAGTCCCCAGGGAGGATCCACCGCGAGGGCGGCGACGAGCCAGCGGCCGGAACGGACGTCTCCCCTCCCCTCCCACCGCCAGGCGAGCCGCAGGATCGCTCCTGCTCGCCCCCGGAGCTCCGGCGCCTCTCCCGCGAAGAGCTCACGCGCCCGCGCCTCGGCGACCCGCCAGGCCACCGATGCTCCCGTGGCCCGCGCGCGGGCAGCAAGCCGCTCCCGGTCGAGAAGGGGCATCAACAGGTGGACGTCGAGCCACCACAGGTGCCGGCCGAAGGCCCCGTGGAAGGCAACGGCATGGAGGGCGAGATGGCAGGCCAGGTCGTGCCGCTCGAGGCGCGAGAGGCCGGGAAGGTCGGGCACGGCCTCCGCGCGACCGAAGAGCGCGTCCACGTTCCACCTGGCCCGGCCCGGCCGGGCGAGGTCCCAGTGCAGGTCCACCTGGACCCGTGGCCGGGCCAGGTGACGCCAGGTCACGGCGAACCAGTGGGCCCGGGCCCGCGCCGGTGCCGGATGGTCCGGTTCGAACCCGGCGGTACGCAGCACTTCCCCGAGGCCCCCGAGGTCCCCGGGGCGGACGAGAAGGTCCACGTCGTTGCGGGGCCGCTCCCCCGGACGGTAGACCCGGGCGGCCAGGTCGCTCCCCTTCAGCAGGACGGCCGGTATCCCCTTCGCCGCGAGACGGCATCCCAGGTCGCCGAGGACCTCGCCAAGGAGGGTTTCTTCCGCCAGGCACCGCCGGTGAGCGGCGATCAGCCGCCGGGCCAGCTCGCTGCCCGCCTGGCCGACCGCCGGCTCCAGTTCACCGCGAGCGAGCCGGCTCCCCACCCGCGGAGCCAGGCGGTGTCCCTCGAGGTGGCGGGCAAGCGCCTCGACGGTCTCTCCCCCGGGAAGGACCAGGGGCCCGGGACCGGCCGCGGCCCGGCCCGCCCAGCGATCGATCCGCGCCCTCCGCCTCACCTGCCCACCTCCCCGCACATGATCGCCGATCCCGGCGCGGGTTGACACCCCGACCGGGGAGGCCGCACGTTTCCCGGGGGCCTTCCCGGCCCCGGGAGACGACCGATGTCCCGCACGTTCCTGGCCGCGTTCCTGCTCGCCCTGGTCCTGGCGCCGGTGCCGGGGGCCCGGGCGGCGGTGCGACCGGGCGGGGCGATCGAGTGGGACTTCCTCGACGAGATGGACGCCGACGACCGGGCCCTCGTCGAGGCCTACGCCGAGACGGCCCGCCGGCTCGACCTCCTGGCCCTCGAGATCGGTCGCCGCTGGCCGACCCCCCTTCTCGAGATCGAGGCGAGTCACGACCTCGCCCGGATCCGCTGGCGCCTGCCGGGGGAGATTCCGGGGAGCTGGCATCACGCGATCGTCTGTCCCGAGGACCGGGAGCTGCTGGCAAGATCGGAAGCGACCGCGAAAAGCTGGGCCTCACCCCGGACGTGGCGTCCCCTGGTTCTCCGGAATACGCGACTCGTGCTGCCCCCCGCGTGGTCCGGACGAGGGATCCTGCTGACGGCGCAGGGCAAGATCGTCCGGATCCTGGCGATCGACTGATCGACCCGGTCGCCCCGACGATCGGCGAAGAACGGCTGTCTCCTCCTCAGGCGAGGAGCCGGAAGCCCAGCAGAACCAGGCCAGCCAGCACCGCCAGCGGCAGGAGCACCGGCAGGAGCAGCACCCCCACGGCCGCCACCAGCACCGCGAGTACCGTCACGGCGATCAGCACGGGGAGCGCCAGCACCCCGAGCAGCCCCGCCGCGAGGCCGAGCGCCAGCTTGAGGGGCAGGAGGACCAGGAAAAGCCCCAGGCGCGCCACGGCGAACAGCACGAAGCCGGCGGCGACCAGTGCCCCGAGGAGGAGGACCAGCAGGGAACCGAACTCGAACATCGTCCGTTCCTCCGGCCCGGGGAAACCCCGGGCTTCTGCCAGTATAACGCACCACCAGGGGGGAAGTTGCGACGTGGCACCCGCCGGCCGGCGGGGACCGGCCCGTGATCGGCCCTCAGTCGCCGTCCTCCTCGAGCCCCAGGAGGGGCGCGAGCCCCGCCCACGTCACCGCGTCCGACGAGTAGAGGGTCTTCAGGTAGAGGTCGACGTCCTCCGCGGGAAACTCCTCCCGGAGCTTCGCCACCGCCTCCGCAAGTGTCTCCGCGGACGGGGGTTCCTCCACGTCCTCCTGGATCAGCCCGTCCTCGTGGGAGATCCCCAGGAGGTCGAGGAACCGCGCCAGCATCGGCCGCTGGTGCACCAGGTGCCAGCTGGTCAGCACCTGGCTCGCCGTCTCCTCGGGCAGGCCGCCAAGGGCCATCTGCTCCGCCCGCCGTTCCCGCGGCAGGCGCTCGAGGAACGCGGGCCGCATGCCCCGGACCGCCAGCCACGGGGCGAGTACGGAGAGGCGCTCCTCCCGGGACAGGCGCTCGTCCTCCCACAGGGAAAGGGCGAGGCGCGCCCGCCGGTCCCGGGGAAGGGAGTTCCAGATCGAGCGTGCGGTCAGGGCGGCCATCTCGTTTCCTCCTCCCGGAGCAGCCTACACCACGGTGCGGCCGACGTCCCGGATCGCCTCCTGGACCCGCTCCGGGGAGATGTCGACCATGCACCGGTGGTGACCCTCGGGACAGGCGGCGTCCCCGTGGGGGCTGCACGGACGGCACGGAAGGTCCACCGTCAGCACGCGGCAGCCCTCCCCCCAGGCGAGGGGGACCGGGTCGGTCGGTCCGTGCAGCACGACCACCGGGGTCCCCACCGCCCGGGCGATGTGGGCGGGCCCCGAGTCCCCACCGACGAAGACGGACGCCACGGCGAGCTCCCGGACGACCCCCCGGATCCCGATCCCGCGCCGATCGAGCACCCGGGAACGCCCCGCCAGGAGCCGTTCGATCAATCCTTCCTCGGCCGGCCCCCCGTAGAGGGCGGGGCGGAAGACTCCCTCGGCGAGGACCCGGTCGAGGAGCGCCTCCCAGTGCGGCAGGGGCCAGCGCTTGGTCGCGTAGTGGGCCCCCGGCGCCACCGCCAGCAGTGGCTCTCCCGTCCACCCCGCCGCCCGGAGCGCCCGCCGGGCCTCCTCGACGGCCTCTTCCGCGACGGACAGCTCCATCCGGGGGTTCCCCGCCGGGATCCCCAGGGGACGGAGGAGCGCGAGAGGCCGGGCGGGAAACGGCAGGGCCGGGTCCCGGGGAACGGTCTCCCGGTACCCAAGCCACGCGCCCGGGGCGGCGACACCCACCCTGCGCCGTGCCCCCGAGAGGGCCGCCAGCAGGATCGTCCGGAACGAACGGGTCACCCCGAGGAAGAGGTCCGGGCGATGGCGGCGCACCCGCCGGGCGACCCGGACGAGGCCGGCGAGACCCCGGTCCTGCCGGTCCTTGTCCCAGGGCACGAGGGCGTCCACCCGCGGATCGTCCGCCAGCACGTCCACGGCGGCGGGCCGACCGACGACGGCGAGCGAGGCCCGAGGATACGCCTCCCGGAGGCGGGCGAGGAGCGGGGTGGCGAAGACCATGTCGCCGATGAACGCCAGCTGGGCGACCACGATCGAACGTGGGGGGACATCCGGGAGACGGGACGGCACGGGTTCCTCCGGCAGGGAGGATGAACCGGCGGGACCGTCCCTTCAAGAAGGGGGCCGCGCGGCCGATGCGGGGAACGATGATCGACTTTCGTGCCGGGACCGCCGTGGACCATTCCGGGGGGGCCTCCCCCCTGCGGAGCCTCCTCGAGCCCTGGACGGTGAACGGGGGGGGCATGCTCCGCGGGAGCCTC
>JAMOQA010000545.1 GCA_027064265.1 Acidobacteriota bacterium | reverse complement strand
GGGCACCCGGTCGGCGCCACCGGCGTCGCCCAGGTGGTCGAGATCTATCACCAGCTCCGCGGCGAGTCCGGCGAGCGCCAGGTCGACGGCGCGAAGGTCGGCCTCGCCCAGAACATGGGAGGCACCGGGGCCAGCTCCGTGGTGCACATCCTGGAGGCGATCTGAGATGCCGAGCGCCCGCTATTCCCGCGAGATCCCGGCGCGGTACCGGATCGAGGGGTCGCGCTGCAAGAAGTGCGGCCGCGGCGCCCTCCCGGCCCGCAAGACCTGTCCCGCCTGCGGCAGCACCGAGATGGAGCCGGCGAAGTTCAGCGACGTCGGCACGGTGCTCACCTGGACGAAGCTGCACGTCGGGGCGAGCTTCATGACCCTCGACACCCCCTACGGCATGGCGGTGATCGAGACCGAGGACGGCTGCCGGTTGACCGCCCCCCTCGCCGGGGCCGACGCCGCCGATCTCGAGACCGGCATGAAGGTCCGGCTCGTCCTCCGGCGGATCACCGAGGAGGGTTCCGAGGGGATCATCTGCTACGGGACGAAGGCGGTCCCCGCCTGACTCCCGCGCGCGAGACGTCCACGCCGCGGCCCGGGGCCCCGCGCCCCGGGCCGCTTTCTTCTCCCCGGGGGACGTGACGCCGACGCTCCTCGGGTACCATGTTCCGCCACGGACGCGGAGAGAGGTCCCGATGCGGCGACGGGTGCTCGAGTCGATGCTCCCCGGGGAGCGGATGCGGCGGTTCGGCCGCCTGCTCGTGCTCGCCCTCGTCGTCGGGGTGATTGCCGGGCTCGGTGCCGTCGTCTTCCACTACCTGCTCGAGGGGGTCTCCTGGCTCGCCCTCGACGGCCTCGCCGGGTTCGACCCGGGACGGCCGGGAGGCGAGGAGGGACTCTTCCCGCCGTTCGACACCCCGTTCCGGCGCTGGGTCCTCCTGCTGCTCCCCGCCCTCGGCGGGCTGCTCGCCGGCTGGCTGGTCTTCACCTTCGCCCCGGAGGCGGAGGGGCACGGGACCGACGCGGTCATCGAGGCGTACCACCGCAAGGCCGGGGAGATCCGGGCCCGGGTGCCGGTGATCAAGACGATCGCCTCGGCGATCACGATCGGGACCGGCGGATCGGGGGGGCGCGAGGGGCCGATCGCCCAGATCGGCGCCGGCTTCGGGTCGATCTTCGCCCGGCTGCTCGGCCTCTCGCCCCGGGAGCGGGCCCTCCTGGTCGCCTGCGGCATGGGGGCAGGGATCGGCGCGATCTTCCACGCCCCCCTCGCCGGCGCCCTCTTCGCCGCCGAGGTGCTTTACCGGGAGATCGACTTCGAGTTCGAGGTGATCGTCCCGGCCACGGTCGCCTCGATCATCGGCTATGCCACCTCCGCGTTCTGGCTCGGATGGGACCCCCTCTTCCGCACCCGGGAGACCCCGTTCCGCAACCCGGTCGAGCTGCTCGGCTACCTGCTCCTCGCCGGCATCCTCGCCCTCGCCGCCGGGATCTTCGTCCGGGTCTTCTACGGCACCCGGGACCGTTTCCATGCCCTGCGCGTCCCCGACTGGTCGAAGCCGGTGATCGGGGGGCTCCTCACCGGCATCGTGGGCTGGTTCTTCCCCGACGCCCTCGCCACCGGGTACGGGGTCGTCCAGTCGGCCCTCGACGGTTCCGCCACGCCCCTCTTCCTGTTGGCGGCCGCGGTGCTGCGGATCGTCACGACCTCGACCAGCATCGCTTCCGGGGGATCCGGGGGAGTCTTCGGCCCCTCGGTCGTCGTCGGGGCGTCGCTCGGGGGCGCGGTGGGAGGCCTGCTCCACCGGGTCGTCCCGATCCTGGCGCCGGAGCCCTCGACCTACGTCCTGGTCGGCATGGCCGCCTTCTTCGCCGCCGCGGCGAACACGCCGCTCTCGTCGGTGATCATCGTCTCGGAGATGACCGGCAACTACTACCTGCTCGTCCCCGCGATGTGGACCGCAGCGATCGCGTTCGCGCTCTCCCACCGGGCGAGCCTCTACGAGAAGCAGGCCGCCAACCGGGCGGACACGCCGGTCCACAGCGGGGAGATGGCGCTCGAGGTGCTGCGGCGGCTGCGGGTCGTCGACCACATGGAGGGGGAAATCGAGCTGCGCCGCCGGATGGTCTCTCCCGGAACGCCGTTCGACGAGCTGGTCCGGCGGTTCTCCGAGACCGGGGCGGGGACGTTCCTCGTCGTGGACGAGGATGGCAAGCTGCTCGGATGCGTCACCGACGCCCAGCTCCGGGTCGCGATCCCCGACCGGGACATCGCCCCCCTCCTCGTCGCCCAGGACCTGGCGGTGCTTCCCGAGACCGTCGTCCCGTCGGACACCCTGGACGTGGCGGTGCGCCGGATGATCCGCAGCGGGCTCGGAGAGCTGGTCGTCGTCGACCCGGTGGACCGGTCCCGCCCGGTCGGGGTGATCAGCCGGGCCCGGGTGATGGCCGCCTACGACCGGGAGATCCTCAAGGCGGAGGACTGGGTGGGTGCCCGCTGACCCGGGCCGACCTCACGCCGGCGGCAGGCCGTCCGTGGCCGGCCGCTGTTCCTCCC
>JAMOQA010000544.1 GCA_027064265.1 Acidobacteriota bacterium | reverse complement strand
GCTCCTTGACCAGGCCGGCGTAGCGGCGCTCGATCCGGAACCCGAAGCGGAAGAAGTAGGACGGCCGGAAGAACCCGGTGGTCACCGTCTCGATCCCCTGGGCGGCGAGACGGTGGAAGAACTCCTGCATCAGCCCGTCGGAGACCCCGAGCTTCCGGTAGCGCTCGGCGACGACGATCTTCTCGAGGTGGGCGGTCCGGGCCGCGGCGTCGACCTCGTAGAAGATCCCCCCGATCAGCTCCCGTCCCGGGCCGATCGCCACCAGGTAGTGGTGCTCCGGCCGGAACGTCACCGGGAGCTTGGCGGCGAGGAACAGCCGGTGGAGCGCGGCGACCTCCCGCGGGCTCACCGGGTGCCGCACCTGGAAGGGTCTCCCCCGGGCATCCTCGAGGGTGACGACCACGTCGGTCTTCCGCGCCCCGCCCAGCTCCGTGGAGACGAAGCCGGCCATGTCCCAGGGGCGCAGGTGGGGGAAGGTCAGGCGGGCGAGGAAGTACTCCTCGGGGGAGCCCGGCTCCACCCGGTCGCGCAGCGCCGTCACCCGGTCGAGGACGTCCTCCCGGGAGCACCGCCCCTCCCGGAGGTCCGCGATCAGCTCGTCCAGGGCCTCGCCGATCGGGGCGGGGGCCTCGCGGAAGACCGTCTCCCGGAAGAAGCGCACCCGGGTCTCGGGCCGGGTCTTCTCGAGGGCGGCGAGGTGGTAGGTCTCGTAGAGCTCCCGGATCATCCGGGCCCGGGCCTCCTGGGTGGCCTCGGGGGCCAGGGTGGCCCAGCGCCGGTAGCGTTCGACGGCGAAGTGGAGCCGTCGCGGGGCGAACCCCTCCCGGAGGATCCGCTCCCGGTAGGCCTCCACGTCCGCCGCGAGGGCCGGGTCCTCGTCCGCTGCCGCCCGGAGGAAACCGAGGCCCCGCTCGACGCCGAGCACCTCGAGGACCGCGTGGAAGAGCAGGTCCCGGGTCCCCACACCCTCCAGGACCGGGTGGCGTTCCTCGATCGTCCGGACGAAGCCGGACCAGATCTTCTCCAGGAGGTCGGCGGGCCCGCTCCAGCGGGTGCGGCTGCTGACCGAGACGATCCGGGGCCCCGCCTGGTAGTCGTGGGTCGGCACGATGATCATCGAGGGGGACGGCTCGGCGATCACGTAGCGCCCCCCGGTCCGGTCCCAGAAATCGATCCAGGCGGCGGCGGCGCTCCAGGTGAAGAACCGCCACAGGCCCCGCAGGCGGCTGACCGACTCCTCGTCCTTCTCCCGGGCGAGGCGCCGGATCACCCGGTCGACGGTCTCCCCGGAGACGAACTCCTCGGTCCACAGTTCGAACCGCGGGTAGGAGCCGCCGAAATTCTCCACGAGCCGCTCCCCGTCCCGCTCCTCCCCGGTGACGATCAGCCAGAGGATCTCCTCTTCCAGGGTCCGGCGCGGCAGGCCGTGGCTGACGTTGATCGTGAAGTCGTGGGACCCCTGCCAGCGGGTGTGAACGGTCACCCGGTAGACCGTCCGCCCGTGCTGGTCCGCCAGGTGGCTGATCCAGACGCCTCCCGGCGGGATGTCCTCGAGGCGGATCGGTTGGCCGGCGAAGAGGAACAGCGCTTCCCGGAGCAGGGTCGTCGAGGCGATCGCCCGGAGGAGACGCCGCCGCTCCGCCGGGTCCATCCCCTCCTCGAACGTGATCACGTCGCGCCACCGGTACTCCTCGCCGGTCTCCGGGTCGACCGCCACCCGCTGGGGAGCGCCGAGCCACCACCCAGGCGAGAAGCCAGCGCAGGCGCACGTAGCTCCCGGGGTGTTCCGCGCCGTAGTCGACGAGGAACCGGAGGAGGGAGGCGATCCGCTCGCGTTCTTCCCGTTCCCGGCGCCCCTCGGCCAGGTCGACCGCCTCCCGCACGTACTCGAGGAGCCGGGCCAGGGTGGCGGGCGGGAGGTCCCGGGTGGCGAGGCGCCGGGACGTCTCGGCGTCGAGGAGGACCCCCGGCCCGTCGAGGAACGCCCGCAGGGTCTCGTCGACCCGGGGTTCCCGCTCCCGGGGCAGCAGGGCGACGAACGCCTGCCGGCGGACCCGGGGCCAGGGGGAGCGGGCGGCGGCGCGCAGCAGCCCGAGGACGGGACCGTGGAGGGCGTCCTCCTCCCGGGCGGCGGCCCGCTCGAGGACCTGGACGCCGAGGAGGGCCGGGTCCTCGTCCTCCGCCCCCAGGGCCCGGGCGGCCAGGTCGATCTCCTCGAGCCCGGGGACCTCCTCCCGGGCGGCGGCCAGGAGGCGCTCCAGCTCGCCGGGGGCGGGCCGCCAGGGGACGGCCCGCCCGATGGCGACGAGCCCGGCCGGCGGCCGCACCCGGCGGGTCCGCGCCGCCCGCTCCAGGGAGGCGAAGGCGACCAGCGCCTCGTTTCCGAGCCAGAGGGCGGGAGCGGAGAGGAGCCGGCCGAGGTCGAGGACCCGGTCGGCGACCTCGTAGACGAAGCTGCCGACCCGGATCCGCCAGGGCGGGCCCGCCGCCGGTTCGTCTCCCCCGACCGGTTCGATCACGAGGGGCGCCCCCTCCTTCCCGAGGCGCACCGTGTTCCCGTCGACCTCCACGTCGGCGGTGGTCAGCCCGAGGGCCTGGAGGAGCCAGTTGGGCACCCGGACCGGGGGCGGCACCCCCGGCAGGGAGAGGTCCGCCTTGCGGTACATCCGCTCGATCACGTCGGCGAAGTGCTCGACGATCACCGCGCGGCGGTAGGTCCCCTTCGGGGTCAGCTCGCCCCGCTCGAGGGAGAAGTCCCGGTCGAGGATCGCGAAGTCGACCACCCGCTCGAAGGGGGCGAGGAACCGGTTCACCGAGACGACCAGGCTGCGGAAGTGCTCGAGCCGTTCCTCCTCGCTCATTCCCCGCAGGTCCACGCTCTCGCTCGCCCACTCGGGGACGATCAGCAGGGTGTTCGACTCCCGGTGGTCGCCGACGAGGAAGACACGGCGCACCTCGTCGAAGTCGCGGAACAGGTTCTCGACCCGCTGGGGGGCGATCGTCTGTCCCTTGACGTTCTTGTAGATCTCCTTCTTCCGGTCGACGATCCGGTAGTAGCCGGCCTCGTCCCGGGTCATCAGGTCGCCGGTGTGGAACCAGCCGTCCTCGTCCCGGGCGGGAGGCGGATCCTCCCCGGCGTACCGGACGAAGACGTAGGGGCCCCGGACGAGCATCTCCCCGTCGTCCCCCAGCGTCACCTCGATGCCCGGGAGCGGCAGACCCAGGGTGTCGTCCCGGTACGCGCCGGGGGGCGTCATCGTGATGCCGCCGGTCGCCTCGGTCATGCCGAAGCCGGACATCAGCTCGACGCCGTGGCCCTGGAAGAAGCGGAAGATTTCCGGCGAGAGCCAGCCGGCGGCGGAGAGGCCCCACCGGAGCCGCGGCCCCACCACCTCCCGCACGATCGCCCCCGTCCGTTCCTCGCCGGCCCCCTCCCGCTCGGCGCGCCGCAGGATCTCCTCGTGGAGCTGCATCCACTTGCGGGGGATGCTGATGAACACCGACGGCTGGAACCGGCCGAACCGCTCGACCATCGTCTCGAGGGACGGCTCCCCGAGGAAGACGTAGGTGGCGCCCCAGTAGAGGCAGCCGAGCATCTCGAGGTACCGGCCGAAGGTGTGGTAGAGGGGCAGGTAGCAGAGGAAGACGTCGTTCTCGCCGATCTCCGGGAGGGCGAGCCCCCGGGCGAACCGCTTGACCACCAGGTTGCGGTGGGAGAAGACGATCCCC
>JAMOQA010000543.1 GCA_027064265.1 Acidobacteriota bacterium | reverse complement strand
TGACCAACCTCCTCACCCGCCTCGCCGCGGGCGACACGATCTACGTGCGGGGTCCCTACGGCCGGCGGGTCGAGTGGGACGCCTTCGAGGGGAACGACCTGCTCTTCCTCGCCGGGGGCCTCGGTCTCGCCCCGCTGCGGGCGTTCATCCAGCGCGCGCTCCTCCGGCGCGACCGTTTCCACCGGATCGTCGTGCTGATCGGGGCGCGACAACCGTCGGAGCTGCTCTTCCGGGAGGACATCGAGCGCTGGCGTTCCCGGGACGACGACGTCCGGGTCGAGGTGACGGTGGACGTGGCGACCAGCGGCTGGGACGGCCGGGTCGGCGTGATCACGACCCTCCTCGACGACCTCGACCTGGACACCGAGCGGACGTCGGCGTTCATCTGCGGCCCCCCGGTGATGTACCGCCACGTGGTCCGGCGGCTGCTCGCCTACGGTCTCTACGAGAGCCACCTCTGGATGACCCTCGAGCGCCGGATGAAGTGCGGGATCGGCCTGTGCGGCAACTGCCAGATGAGCGGGCTGTACGTCTGCCAGGAGGGGCCGCTCTTCAACTACCGGGAGGTCCGTCACCTCAGGGAGGCGATCTGACGATGGGCACGGCGACGCGTCGGGGATCCCGGCCGCGGGTGGCGTTCTTCTCGTTCGCCTCCTGCGAGGGCTGCCAGCTCCAGGTCCTCTCCGTCGAGGACCGCCTCCTCGACCTGCTGGGCCAGGTCGAGATCGTCAACTTCCGCGAGGCGATCGACGACCGTCGGGACGACTACGAGATCGCCTTCGTCGAGGGCGCGATCGTCAAGCCCGGGGACGTGGAGGAGCTGCTCGCGATCCGCGAGCGCGCGCGCATCCTGGTCGCCCTCGGCGCGTGCGCCTGCCAGGGCGGGATCAACGCGATCCGCAACCGGCTCCCGGTGGCGCGGGCAGCCGACCTGGTCTACGGGGGGCGCCGGGACGGGGTCTTCGCCGCCCTGCCCGAGGCCACGCCGCTCCACGCCCTGGTCACCGTCGACTACCGGGTCCCCGGCTGCCCGATCGACCGGGACGAGTTCCTCGAGGCGGTCCGCTCCCTCCTCGCGGGGACGGTCCCCTCCCTGCCGCCCCACGCGGTCTGCGTCGAGTGCACCCTGCGGGAGAACGGCTGCCTCCTGGAACGGGGGCTCCCCTGCCTCGGCGGCGTCGCCCGCGCCGGCTGCGGGGCGGTCTGCCCCGCCTGGGGAGCGCCCTGCGAGGCGTGCCGCGGCTTCCACGACGACCCCAACTTCGAGGGCCTCGGCGAGGCGTTCTACCGGGCGGGCCTGCCCCGCTCCCTCGCCGCGGAGAAGCTGGAGCTCTTCAACAACTGGAAGGAGTTCCGGGAACGATGGGAAAGAGCGCTTCCATCAACGTCCACCACGTGACCCGGGTCGAGGGGCACGGCAACATCGTCGTCGACCTGGTCGACGGCGAGCTCGTGCGCTGCGACCTCGAGATCGTCGAGGCCCCCCGCTTCTTCGAGGTGCTGCTCCGCGGACGTCCCGCCGAGGAGGCGCCCCGGATCACCTGCCGCATCTGCGGCATCTGTTCCGTCGGCCATGCCACCGCATCGATCCAGGCGGTGGAGGACGCCCTCGGGATCCGGCCGGGGCCGAAGACGAGGAAGCTCAGGCGCCTCAACATGTGCGGCGAGTGGTTCCAGTCCCACGTGCTCCACGTGGCGTTCCTCGTCGCCCCGGACGCCTTCGGCGCTCCCTCGGTCATCCCCCTCGCCGAGAGCCATCCCGGGGTCGTCAAGCTCGCCCTGCGCCTCAAGGGACTGGCCAACGAGGTCTGCTACACGGTCTCGGGCCGGCACGTGATGCCGATCTCCTACCTGCCGGGGGGGATGGGCCGCTGGCCGACCGCCGCGGAACTCGAGCGTCTCCACCGGCTCCTCGTCGATGCCCGGGCGGACGTGGACGCCCTGGTCGACCTCTTCACCGGCATCGAGTGGCCCGAGCTCCACCGCGAGTGCGAGTGTCTCGCCGCCCTCGACGACGACGGCGCCTACCCGATGATGGGCGGGCCGATCCACTCGAGTCTCGGCCGGACCTGGCCGCCCCACAGGTACCGGGACGCCGTCGAGGAGTACCTCGTGGACCACTCGGCGGCAAAGCACGCCCGGGGGCGCGCGGGCTCGATCCGGGTCGGGGCCCTCGCCCGCTACCGGCTCGCCCACGAGCTCCTCGGCTGGCGGGCCCAGCGGGCGGCGGACGCCCTGGGCCTCGACCCCGAGACGACGAACCCGTTCCACTACAACCTTGCCCAGGTCGTCGAGACCGTGCAGGCCCACGAGGAGGCGATCTCCCTGGTCGAGGAACTGCTCGAGGACCCGGCGCCGGAGGAACGGGCCCCGGTGACCCGGGCCCGGGGCGGCGAGGGATTCGGCATCGCGGAGGTGCCGCGGGGCACGCTCTATCACCACTACGCCATCGGCCCCGACGGCCGGATCGAGCGGGCGAACTGCATCATCCCGACCGGGCAGAACCTGGCCGCCATCGAGGACGACATGCGGGTCTTCGTCCCGGCCCTTCTCGACCTCCCCGAGGAGGAGATCGCCCACCGCCTCGAGATGCTGGTGCGGGCCTACGACCCGTGCATCTCCTGCTCGGTCCACCTGCTGGACGTCCGCTTCCTCCGGGGAGGGCGCCGCAACGCCGCGGACGGAGAGGGGGGCGGCGGATGAGCGCCCGGCACCGGCGGGTCCTCGTCGCGGGGATCGGGAACCCCCTCGCCGGGGACGACGGGATCGGCGAGGTCGTCGCCCGGACCCTCGCGGCCGATCTCCTGCCCCCCGGCGTCGAGGTCCGTTACCCCGGTACCGATCCCCTGGCCGTCCTCGGCTGGCTCGGCGAGGGGGCCCGGGTGCTGGTGATCGACGCGTGCCGCCACGGCGGGATGCCCGGGGAAGCGATCCTCTTCCGGCTCGACGACCCGGACTGGCGGGACCGGGAGGCGCCCCTCTCCCTCCACGGCATCGACCTCGAGACCGCCGCCCGCCTCGGGCGGGAGCTCGGGGTGCCCCTCCGGAACGCCCTGGTCCTCGGGATCGAGCCGGCCAGCGTGGAGCCGGGCCGGGGGCTCTCCCGGGAGCTGCTGTCGGCCGTGCCGAGACTGGTCGAGATGGCCCGCCAGGCGACCTGGGCCCTCCTGCAGGAGGAAGACGAGGTGAAGCGATGATCGAGGACCTGCAGCGCGCGGAGTTCTTCCAGGGGTTCGACGAGAAGGCGCTCGCCGACATCGCGGCGTTCGCCGAGCGGCGAACCTGCGAGAAGGGGGAGACGATCTTCGAGCGGGACGCGGAGGCCCGCTTCGTCTACCTCGTGGTCAAGGGGCGGGTGCGCCAGGGCTTCGAGGTGGGACCGGGCCGGGATGTCTGGTTCCAGACCATCGAGCCCGGGGGGCTCTTCGGGCTGCCCGCGCTGATTCCCCCGCGGGCGCACAACATCAGGTCGGTGGCCTCGGAGCGGACCGAGCTGATCGCGATCGACGCGGACCGGCTCCTCGAGTACCTGGAGGAGCACCCCCGGTTCGGGTTCCTGTTCATGGAGCGGATCGCGAAGCTATACCAGCGGCGGCTGAACAACTGCCGCCTGCAGGTCGTGCACCTGCTCCCGGTCGGCGAGTCCGGCCCGCTCCTCGACTGACGGGAGGCGCCGCGCCCGGCAGGCTACCGCCCGAGGGCGAGGCGGGCCGCGGCCGCCACCGGCGACTCCGGGTAGAGGTCGAGGACCTGCTGCCAGGCCTCCTTCGCTCCCTCGGCGTCCCCCTTCGCCTCGCGAACCTTCGCGAGTCCCTCCCAGGCGAGGTCGCCCGGGTAGCCGGACTCGGCGTCGGTGAGCGCCTCCCAGAGGGCCGCCGACTCGTCGAACTTCTTCGCCGCCGCCAGGGCCTTCGCGAGGGACGCCTTCACCGGGCCGCCCATCGTCGGGTCGTCCCCGAGGCGATCGGCGGCCTCGCGCATCTCCGCGACCGCGTCCTCGGCCTTCCCCTGCTCGAGGAGCGCCTGCCCGTGGAGCCACAGGGCGAGGTCGCCGAGGGGGGTGGGAGCAGACTCCGCAGCTTCCAGCCGCTCGAGGGCCTCGGCGAGCCGCTCCTCCGGCGAGGCGAAGGTGGGCCGGTACGGATCGTCGGGCCGGGGCGCCTCGTCCCGGGCGAGGGGCGCCTCGAGGGCCGCCTGGGCCCGGGCGAACAGGTCCGCCGCCTCCTCCGCCCGGTGGCGGCTCCAGGCGTGGAGCCCGAAGCCCCCGACGATCGCGACGATCACCGCGATCGCGCCCAGGACGTACGGCCGCGGGTTCTCCTCCATGTGCTGGAAGAGGCGCATCGTCCAGTCGACGAACTCGTCCTGCTTGATCTTCTTCCGGTCCAGGCGATCCATCGGCAGTCCCTCCCGGCCCCTCGGCCGGCGCTGTGCTGGTAGGCGTGGCAGGACTCGAACCTGCGACCTTCGGTTTAGGAAACCGCTGCTCTATCCGACTGAGCTACACGCCCACCTCTCCGCCCGCAACGGGCGGCGGTGCCAGAGTCTAGCGCGAATCGGCGCCCGGCGCGCACCCCGCCCGGCGCCCCGCGGGACGGGCCCGGGCAGGGGCGGCGCTCAGTAGACGAGCACGGAATGAACCGGCGCCCCGGCGAGTTTCTCCCGGCCTCCCAGGGCGGCCAGCTCCACGAGGAAGAGCCAGCCGGCGACCTCGCCCCCCGCCCGGCGGACCAGGTTGGCCGCCGCCTCCGCCGTCCCGCCGGTGGCGAGCAGGTCGTCGACGACCAGCACGCGCTGCCCGGGCCGTACCGCGTCCCGGTGCATCTCGATCGTGTTCTCGCCGTACTCCAGGCTGTAGGACTCCCGCAGGGTCTCCCGGGGCAGCTTTCCCGGCTTCCGGATCGGCACGAAACCGGTTCCCAGCCGCTCCGCGAGGGGCATCCCGAACAGGAACCCCCGGGACTCGATCCCGGCGATCACGTCCGGCCGGGTCTCCCGGGCGCGCTCCTCCAGCTCGGCAAGGGCGGCCGCGAGGGCCTCCGGGTGCGCGAGGAGCGGCGTGATGTCCCGGAAGAGGATCCCCTCCTGCGGGAAGTCGGGTACGTCGGCGATGTACTGCTTGAGGTCCACGGCGCCCACGTCGGTCGTCTCCTCTCTCTCGATTCGATGTCTCGCTCCGGCCGCGCCCCGTCAGTGGCGGATCTCGAAGGTGTCCATCCCCTCCGGCTCGACCGGCGTGCTCTCCACCCGCTCGACCCGGGCGAACCGCGGTCCCCGGGAGAGGTCGAACTCGAACTCCGCCAGCCTGTCCGGCGGCCCCTCGGCGTACGCTTCCACCGTGCCGTCCGGGCGGTTCGCCACCCAGCCGGCGAGGCCGAGGGCCCGGGCGCAGGTGGCCGCGAAGACCCGGTACCCCACCCCCTGGACCCGTCCGTGGACCCGGTAGCGGCGCGCTTCCTTCATGGTGCTGCCCTCCGTGTGGCCGGCCGGGCCATTATCCCCGCTCCCCCGGCCCGGGGGTAGCGCTCCCCGGGGTAGAATGCCCGCCGTCCACGAAAGGAGATCTGCCGATGTCCGTGTTCACCCGTCGCGTCTCCCTGCTCTTCGTCCTCGCGGCCCTCGTGGGAGCCGTGCCCGTCCACGCCGGGACCCTCGCGGGGGTGACGATGCCCGACACCGTCGAGGTCGCCGGGCAGACCCTGCACCTGAACGGCATGGGGCTCAGGGAGGCGACGTTCCTGAAGATCGACGTGTACGTGGCCGGCCTCTACCTCGCGGAACCCACCCACGACCCGGCGGCGATCCTGGCGGACGAGGGGCCGAAGCGGCTGGTGATGCACTTCGTCCGGGGCGTCGGCGCGAAGAAGCTCGTCCACGCCTGGCACGAGGGCTTCGAGAAGGTCTCCGGCAAGGACGAGGCCGAGATCCGGGCCGGGGAGAAGCAGCTCTGCTCCTTCATGGAGGACGTCTCGGAGGGAGACGAGATCGTCCTCACCGAGATCCCCGGCAAGGGGGTGGAGGTCCGGGTGAAGGGCAAGGTGAAGGGCGTCATCCCGGGCCGCCCGTTCGCGCGGGCCCTCTGGGCGATCTGGCTCGGCCCGAACCCGCCGAACGAGGACCTCAAGGAAGGCCTCCTCGGCCTCGAGGACGACTGAGTCCAAGGGAGAAAGGCCGGCCCGGCCGCGGGTTCGTTCCGCCGCGTTGACAGGCGGGCGTTCGTCGGCTACCTTTCCGCGGATCCCGCGCGGCGCGCGCCGCGGCGGGGCCGGTATGAACGAGGTCGGGGCGTAGCGCAGCCT
>JAMOQA010000542.1 GCA_027064265.1 Acidobacteriota bacterium | reverse complement strand
GGCCGGAGCAGGAGTTCCGCTTCGAGCTGCCCCGGCGCCCGAGGAAGATCGAAGTCGACCCGGGGAAGAACACCTTCGCCCGGTGGAAGGTTCACCGGGACGGGAGGTGACGGTGTCCCTCGCCCCGTCGCTATTCGCCGAGTCTTCGTAAGACATTCGCCCGCTTGACGGATCGGCTCCCGCCCTGTATCAACGGGGCAGGCATCGCGGGATCGCGGCCCCCGCTCGGGGGGCCCCCCGCCGCTTCGCGACCGCCGGCCCGACGCCGCTGGTCCAGGAAGTTCTTCCCACCGGGGTGGACGAACCCGGCTGGATCACGATGCCCCTTGCGGGGAGGCGACCCCCGTCCCTTCCCGCGGGGCCGAGGAGGTGACCTTGACCGACACGAGGATCGAACCGCGCCGCTACTCCGCCGTCACCCGCCGGGATCTCGCCCGGCTCCCCCAGCTCCGGGCCCTCGGGGAGGAACGCCTGCTCGCCATGCGGGCGCTCTCCGCGGTCCTGCCCTTCCGGGTGAACAGCTACGTGATCGACGAGCTGATCGACTGGGACAACATCCCGGACGACCCGCTCTTCCAGCTCACGTTCCCCCAGGAGGGGATGCTCGACCCGGAGGACTTCCGGCGCCTCGTCGACCTCGTGCGGAAGGACGCCCCCGCGGCGGAGATCCAGGCCCTGGCCCGGGACATCCGGCTGCGGATGAACCCCCACCCGGCGGGGCAGCGAGAGCTCAACGTGCCACGCCTCGACGGGGAACCCGTGCCCGGCCTCCAGCACAAGTACCGGGAGACCGTGCTCTTCTTCCCCGGCCCCGGCCAGACCTGCCATGCCTACTGCACGTACTGCTTCCGCTGGGCCCAGTTCGTCGGCATGGACGAGCTGAAGTTCGCAAGCCGCGAGGCGGAGCGGCTCGTCCGCTACGTCGAGCGGCACCCGGAGGTGTCCAGCGTGCTGATCACCGGCGGCGACCCGCTGGTGATGAAGACCCGGGTCCTCGCCCGGTACATCGAGCCGCTGCTCCGGGTGGAGTCGATCCGCTCGATCCGGATCGGGACCAGGGCCCTCGCCTGGTGGCCGTACCGGTTCGTCACCGACGACGACGCCGACGACCTGATGCGCCTCTTCGAGCGGGTCCGCCGGGCGGGCAAGCACCTCGCCCTGATGGCCCACGTCTCCCACCCGCGGGAGCTCCAGCCGAGGCCGGCCCGGGTGGCGATCCGGCGGGTCCAGGAGGCGGGGGCGGTGATCCGCTGCCAGGCCCCGGTGATCCGCCACGTCAACGACGACCCGGCCACCTGGGCGGAGATGTGGAGGGAGGAGGTCCACCTGGGGATGGTCCCCTACTACATGTTCGTCGAGCGGGACACCGGGCCGAAGCGGTACTTCGAGCTGCCCCTCGCCCGGGTGCTCGAGATCTTCCAGGAGGCGTACCGGCAGGTCTCCGGCCTCGCCCGGACCGTGCGGGGGCCCTCGATGTCCGCGACCCCGGGCAAGGTCCTCGTCCAGGGGACCGCGCGCATCCGGGGGGAGAAGGTCTTCGTGCTCGGCTTCCTCCAGGGTCGCAACCCGGAGTGGGTCGGCCGGCCGTTCTTCGCCCGCTACGACGAGCGGGCGACCTGGCTCGACGAGCTGGTGCCCGCCCTCGGCGAGCCGGAGTTCTTCTTCGAGCCGGAGATGCGCCGCCTGGAGCTGGTCGCCGGGCTCAGGCCCGCTCCCCTGCGGGAGACCGCCCCGGCCCACCGCGCCGGAAGGCTGCCTCGGCTGCGCCAGCAAGGACGTCCCAGGTAACCGGGACGACGACCAGCGTCAGCACGGTCGCCACCGCCGGTCCGAAGATCACCGCGACGCCCATCGGGCCCCACCACTGGGACGACTCGCCGCCCCGGCGAGGAGCGCGGCGACGAGGAGCACGAGACTGCTGCGCATCGGCCTTCCAGGGGCGGGGCGGGGTTCCCCGGCGAGCGGACCGACGATAGCATGGGGCTGGCAGGACGCCGCGCCCCCCGCCGTCACCGGCGGGAGGGGGCCGGCGAGCGGTTCCGCGGAGGACGCGGCATGACGGAGACCTCCCTTCTCGGGCTGGTCGTGCAGGTGCTGGCCGGCGTTTCGCTCGCGGCCAGCTGCGGCCTGCGCGCCTTCCTGCCCCCGTTCGTCGTCGGCCTCGCGGTGAGGCTCGGCGCCACCGAGGTGCTCCTCGGCCGCCCCCTCGAGCTGAACCCGGCGTTCGCCTGGCTCTCCTCCACTCCCGCCCTGGTCGTCCTCGGCGTCGCCGTCGTGGTCGAGCTGGTCGCGGACAAGGTCCCGGTGGTGGACCATGCCCTCGACGTGGTCCAGACCCTGGTCCGCCCCCTCGCCGGGATGCTGGTCGTCGCCGCCAGCCTGCGGGACCTTCCCCCGCTCCCCGCGGCGGTGCTCGGCCTCGTCCTGGGCGGGTCGATCGCGGGCGGCGTGCACCTGGTCAAGGCGAAGATCCGCCTGCTCTCGACCCTCGGGACCGGGGGCGCGGCGAGCCCGGTGCTCTCGGGGATCGAGGACCTGCTGTCCCTCGTCGGCTCGGTCCTCGCCGTCCTCGCCGCCGTCCTGGCCGCCCTGGTCATCGGGACCGGGCTCTGGCTCACCTGGCGGGCGGTGGCCGCCTTCCGCCGGCGGGTCACCCGGATCGCCGAGGACCTGCCCCCGGAGACCTGAGCCGGAGAGCGGGGAACGACGGGTCAGGGGGCCGCGTTCACTTCGAGGGAGGCGTCGTCCCCGAGTTCCACGTCGAGGGTGACCACCCGCCGCCGCTGCAGGCGACCCCGGGTGACCGGCGGCGGCTTGCGGGCGTCCGGCCCGATCACCTCGCACCCGGAGACCAGGAGGCCCTCGTCCTCCACGTCCCCGGTGACCCGCACCCGGCAGGGATCCCGCATCGTCACCCGCGCCCGGGCCGATCCGCCCAGGGAGAGCTGGTGGTCCTGGCTGGAACCGGCGAGGTCGAGCTCCACCTCGGAGTCGGTGGCGGTGACCCGGGCCTTCCCCGCGCGCAGGGTCGCCGCGAGGCTGCCCTCCATCACCTTGGCCTGCAGGTCCCGGCAGTTGTCGAGGGACAGGGAGGCCCCGTTGACCCGGGCCGACGTGCGGCGCGCGATCCCTTCCACCTTCGCGCTGGCGTCCTCCTCGACGCGGATGTCGGCGCCGTCCCCGACCCCCTTCACCTCGGCCTCGGCCCCGTCCCGCAGGCGGAGACTGAGCCGCGCGCCGACGCCCCGGGCCGAGACCGTTCCGTCCTCGAGGTCGACGAAGAGGGCGCCGGCCAGCTTCTCGGCGATCACCTCGTGGCGGGCGCCGGAGACCTGGAGCTTGGCGTTCGCCTCGGTCAGCTCCCGGGCCTCCACGTGGTCCTCCTCCCCGCGGACCAGGAAGGACCCTCCCCAGCGCTCCACGGCGAGGGTGGCCCCGTCGGCCGAGCCGTCCGCCGTCCCGTTCCCTCCCCGGAGGACCAGGGAGCCGCCGTCCAGGTCGAACCGCAGGGCCCCGCCCAGGTCCTCGAGGACGAACTCGGCGGCGGCGCCCCGCACCCGCACCGGGCCGACGTGGCGCCGCACCTCCACCGAACCCCCGTCCAGGTCGAGGGAGAGCGGACCGCCGGTTCCCTCGAGCTCGATCCGCGATCCCGTGGCGGAGATGGCGATCGCCGTGCCCCCGGTGACCACGACCGAGGAGTCGCCGACGTCGACCGTGAGGCGGGCGCCCCGGAGGGCGCGGCGGGGAGTTTCCCGGACGCTCCCGTCCCCCGCGGTGTCCGGTTCCTCCTCGTCCTCTCCCGTGTCCGTCGTCTCGATCTCCACGTCCAGGTTCCGGCCGGCGATCTCCAGCAGCTGGGACGGCGCGACCACCAGGTCGATGCCGAGCCGGGGCGCCGTCTCCTCGTCGCCGTGGGGCCGGCCGAGCCGGAGCGTGCCCTTGCTCTCCTCGAGGAGGGCGAAGCCGTGGCCGTCCTCCCCGTTCACCAGGTCGACGACCCTGAGGGAGGGTTCCGCCTCCGGGTCGACGAGGACGTGGACACGGGAGTCGTCCAGCTCGACCAGGACCTTCCCCGCGGCGAGGGGGCCCTCGATCGGCAGCTCCACCGGTTCCGCGAGGGCCGGGACCACCGCGCAGAGGATGGCCAGGAGGACGAAAGGAGAGTGCATCGGTCGGCAGGAGTGCATCGCGGCTCCTCCGCCCCCTGCGGGACCCGGGGGCGCGTGGAAGAATCTACCGCCGACGGGGGAGGGGGACGAGGCGGAGAGGATCCCGGATGGCGGCGAGACGCGAGACGATCGACGGAGTGCGGGTGGTCCTCCTCGATGCCGGGGGCACGCTGATCGACCTGGACCCGCGGCGCCTCGCGGCCACCCTCGAACCCCTCGGGTTCCTCCCGGACGAGGCGGCGGTGCGCCGCGCCGAGGGACCGGCCCGTCGCTGGGCCGACCGGGCGGTCCGCCGGGGGATCGCGGCCCGGGACCTGTGGAACGGGTACTTCGGCCGGGTCCTCGCCGGGGCCGGGCTTCCCGACGAGCTCGTTCCCGACGCCCTCGAGCGCCTGTGGGAGGCCAACCGGCGGGACGGGTTGTGGCGCCGACCGGTCCCGGGCGCACGGGAGACCCTGGCCCGGCTGCGCGCGGCCGGCCTCGTCCTCGCCGTCGTCAGCAACGCGGAAGGGCAGGTCGCGGCGGACCTCCGGGAGGCCGGCCTCGGCGACCTCCTCGACCTGGTGATCGACTCCCACCTGGTCGGCGTGGCCAAGCCGGACCCGGGGATCTTCCGGGTGGCCCTCGAGCGGCTCGGCGCCTCGCCGGGGGAATGCGTCCACGTCGGGGACGTGCCCGCCTACGACGTCGAGGGCGCCCGCGCGGCCGGGATCGCGCCGGTGCTCGTCGACCGGTGGGAGGCCTGGCCGGACGCCGACTGCGCCCGCATCCGCGAGATCACGGAGCTTCCCGCCCTGCTCGGTCTCTGAAGGAAGGGGAAGGCCCGCGGGAGCCCCTCAGGGGTGGAAGACCAGCCCGAGCCCGAGGGTCAGGTCCGGCGCCGCGTCCGCCAGCCCGACCGAGGCCTTCGCCTCGATCTGCCAGCCGTCCGAG
>JAMOQA010000541.1 GCA_027064265.1 Acidobacteriota bacterium | reverse complement strand
TGGCGGAAGGGGAGATCCTGGTCCTCCAGAACCCGGACGTACGCCTCGAGCCGGGCTTCGTCGACGCGGTGCGGGAGGCGTTCGCCGCGGATCCGCGGGTCGGGATCGTCGCGCCCCTCCTGCTGCGGCCGGACCGGCGGACGGTCGATTCGTCGGGACAGTTCCTCGCGCGCTCGCGGAAGACGATCGACCGGGGCTACGGCCGGCCCCACGATCCGCGCCGGGACCGGCCCGGGCCGGTCCTCGCCGCCTGCGGCGCCGCCGCCTGCTACCGCCGCGAGATGGTGGAGGACATCGCCGACGGGGACGACCTCTTCGACCGGGACTACTTCGCCTGGCACGAGGACCTGGAGGTCGGCTGGCGGGCCTGGCGGGCCGGCTGGCGCGCGGTGCACGTACCGGGAGCCCGGGCGATCCACCTGCGCACCGGCGGGAAGAAGGCCGGGATCGGGGGGCTGACCTTCGAGCTGCCCCCGTACCTGCTCTCCCACGTCCTCAAGAACCGCTACCTCGCCATGCTCCGCCACGACCGGCCCGGCGCGATCCTGCGCGACCTGCCGTGGATCCTCGCCCGCGAGGTCGCCCAGTGGTCCCTCGCCGCGGTGAAGCGCCCCGGCGTCTTCCGCGAGATCCGGAAGTGGCGCGGCCCCTTCCGCCGGGCCCTCGCGAAGCGCCGCGAGGACCGGCGCCGCACCGGCAGGTGGGGCCCCTGGCGCCACGACGTCCCCCCCCGCGGCCCCTGGTGACGTTCCGCCTCTTTCCGTGTGCGCGTCTCCGGGGATGCGGGCGTGGGCCTCGGGCTTTCGCACCGGCTCGACCAGCGGCGGTCCCGGGCGCGCTTCGTTGGGGTGGTAGGGGTCGAGCGTGCTCGACCCGTGCCGGGTGAAGCCCGGCCAATCGGTGCCGCTTCGCGGCACACGGGCGCAGCACGTTGCGCCCCTACGTCTCGCACGGCACGAAAGAGTCGGCCCGCACCCGCATCCCCTCCGCCGCGGACCGCTCGCGTCGTCGGGAGCACCGCGCAGGGAGGGGGCCTGCTCGAGGCGTACCACGGGGCTGGCGTCTTCCGGGGATGTTCCGGCTTGACCGGGGGTGCCCGGGTCCCTACGGTTCCCACAGGGGTCGGTGCGCTTCCGCGCCGGCCGCGCGCGGGGCCTGCCCGCCGGAAGGAGACCCGTGACGGAACCGCTCGCCCAGCTCGCCCGGGAGGGGGCGCTCGCGCTCCTCGCCCTCGGGCTCGCCTACGGCACGGCGCTGGCGGCGACGCCGCGCCTCCGGGAGGCGGCCCTGCGGTTCGGGATCGTCGACCGTCCGGACGGAAAGCTGAAGAAGCAGCGGGAACCGGTGCCGTACCTCGGCGGGCTCGCGGTGGCCCTCGGGGTGCTGGTCGGGGTCGCGGTCGTCCGGCCCCTGGACGGCCAGGTGCTCGCGATCCTGTTCTCCGGGTCGATCGTCCTCGTCCTCGGGCTGATCGACGACCTCGGGTCCCTCTCTCCGCGGGCGAAGCTCCTGGGGCAGCTCCTCGCCGTCCTGGTCCTGCTGCGGGCCGGCGTGAAGATCCAGCTCGTCTTCATCCCCTGGTGGATCGCGGTGCCGCTGACCATTCTCTGGATGGTCGCCGCGACCAACGCGTTCAACCTGATCGACGTGATGGACGGGCTCTCGAGCGGCGTGGGCGCGGTCGCGGCCCTCTTCCTCGCCGCCATCGCGCTCGTCGGCGGGCTTCCCGCCACCGCCATCCTGGCGGCGGCGCTCTCCGGTGCGCTCCTCGGCTTCCGCGTCTACAACGTGGAGCCGGCCCGGATCTACCTCGGCGACACCGGGAGCCTCTTCGCCGGGTTCCTCCTCGGGGCGGTCGCCATGGTGAACCGCTACACGGTCGAGCACCGCGTGGCGGCGATCGTCCCCCTCCTCGTCCTCGGGATCCCCCTCTTCGACATGCTGTTCGTCATGTGGGTGCGCTGGCGGCGGGGCTACCCGGTGATGCTGGGAAGCCCCGACCACGTCGCCCTGCGCCTGCGGAAGTGGCGCCTGTCGACGCGGGCCACCGTGCGCGCGAACGTGCTCGCCGCGGCGGTCCTCGGCGCCTGGGGGATGATCGTGATGATCGCGCCGGAGCGCGTGGCCATCCTCCTGCTGTGCGCCCTGGTCGTGCTGGCCCTCGGGCTCGCCGCCTGGCTGCGCACCATCGACATGGGGCTCTGAGGGCGATGATCCTGGTCCTCGGGGGCGGGCTCGCCGGGCTCTCGGCCGCGTGGCACCTGCGGGAGCTGCTGCCGGACGTCCCGCGGCTGGTCCTCGAGGCTGGGGAGGAGCCGGGCGGGCTCTGCCGGTCGTTCCGCGAGGACGGGTTCACCTTCGACCTGACCGGGCACTACCTGCACCTGCGGGACGAGTACGCGGAGGCGTTCGTCCGGCGGCTCCTCGGGGAGCTGCTGGTTCCCGTGGAACGCCGGGCACGGATCCACGCCCGGGGCGCCCTCCTCGAGTTCCCCTTCCAGGCGAACCTCCACGGCCTGCCTCCCGAGGTGGTCGCCCGGTGCGTTCTCGACTTCCTCGCCGCCCGGGAGGAACCGGTCCCCGGCGATCCTCGAGTCTCGTTCGAGACCTGGGCGCGGGCCGTCTTCGGCGACGGGATCGCCGACGAGTTCCTGCTGCCCCAGAACCGGAAGCTCTACCGGCGGGACCCGGCGGAGCTGACCGCCGAGTGGGTCTCCTGGTCGGTGCCCCGCCCCACGGTGGAGGAGGTCGTCCGGGGCGCCCTCGGGCTGCCCGCCCGGGGCCTCGGGTACAACCCCCGCTTCCTCTACCCGCGGGAGGGCGGCATCGGCGTCCTGCCCGCGGCGCTCGCGCGCGAGGTCGAGGACGACCTGCGGACCCGTGCCCGGGTCGTCTCCGTCGACGCCCGGGAGCGGAGGGTCGTCCTCGAGGGAGGCGAGGTCCTCGGGTACGAGCGGATCGTCTCGACCCTGCCCCTGCCGTACCTCCTGCAGCGGGTGCGCGGGCTCGACGGCTGCCCCTCCCGGGGCCGCAGCCTCGCCGAGATGGCCGGGGAGCTCTCCTGGTCCCGGGTCGTCGACCTCCAGCTCGGGATCGACCGGGCCGGGATCGCGGACGGGGTGCACTGGATCTACTTCCCCGGCGACGAGTTCCCGTTCTACCGGGCCGGCTTCCCCTCGAACGTCGCCCCGGCCCTCGCTTCCCCCGGGTGCTCGACCGCTTCCGTCGAGTTCGCGTTCGGGCCGCGGGAGGAGATCCCCGGCGAGGACGAACTGCTGGACCGGGCGCTGGACGGGCTGCGCCGGGCCGGGGTCCTGCGCCGGTCCGACCGGGTGGTGCTCCACCGGGCGCGCCTCCTCGACCCGGCCTACGTCGCGTACGACCGGGCCCGGACGCCGGTGGTCGAGGCGGCCCGGGAGCGGCTCCTCGGCGCCGGGATCCACCTGGCCGGCCGGTACGGCCGGTGGCAGTACTCGTTCATGGAGCGGGCGCTCCTCGAGGGGAGGGAGGTCGCGGAGGAGGTCGCCCGGGCGCTCCGGGGAGAGGCGGCGCCGTGAGCGGGGATCCCCGGCGGCCCCGCCTCGGGGTCACCCACGTGATCACGATGCTGGAGCTCGGCGGGGCCCAGCGGAACACCCTCTACACCGTCGCCCACCTGGACCGGGAGCGGTTCGCCCCGGGCCTCGTCGCCGGCCCCGGGGGGATCCTGGACGACGAGGCCCGGGCGCTCCCGGACGTGCCGTTCGCCACGTGCCTCCACCTGCGGCGGGAGCCCCACCCGGTGCGGGACCTGCTCGCCCTCCTCGACCTGCGCCGCCGCTTCCGGGAGGAGCGACCGGCGATCGTCCACACCCACTCGTCCAAGGCGGGCGTGCTCGGCCGGCTCGCCGCGTCCCTCGCCGGGGTGCCGGCGATCGTCCACACGGTCCACGGGTGGGGCTTCCACCCGGGCCAGTCTCCGCCGGTGCGGGCGTTCTACGTCGCCCTCGAGCGGCTCGCCGCCCGGGCGACCAGCCGCCTCGTCGCGGTCTCCCGGGCGAACGCCGAGAAGGGTGCCCGGGCCCGGGTCGCCCCGGCGGCCGCCTTCCGGGTGATCCGCTCCGGCGTCGAGCTGGATCGGTTCCGGCGGGCCGCCGGGAGCGGGGCCTTCCGGGCGGAGCTCGGGATCGGCCCGGAGGTTCCCCTCGTCGGGATGGTCGCGTGCCTCAAGCCCCAGAAGCTGCCGGTCGACTTCGTGCGGGTCGCGGCACGGGTGGCGGAGCGGTTCCCCCGCGCCGTCTTCGTCCTCGCGGGGGACGGGGTGCTGCGGCCCGAGGTGGAGGCGGAGGCCGCCCGGGCCGGGCTCGGGGACCGGTTCCGGCTCCTCGGGTGGCGGGAGGACCCCGAGCGGATCGTCGGCGACCTGGACGTGCTGGTCCTGACGTCGCTGCACGAGGGACTTCCCCGGGTCGTCCCCGAGGCGATGGCGGCCGGGAAGCCGGTGGTCGCGACCGCCGTGGACGGGACACCGGAGGCCGTGACCGACGGGGTCACCGGGTACCTGGCGGAGCCGGGCGACGTGGAGCGCCTCGCCGAGGGAGTGATCCGGCTTCTTTCCGATCCGGAGCTGCGCGAGCGCTTCGGGGCGGCGGCCCGGGAGCGGTGCGACGAGTGGGACATCGACCGGATGGTCCGGGACCAGGAGGCGCTCTACGAGGAGCTGGCCGTCGAGGCCGGCCTCTGGCCGCGCACCGCGCCGGCCGCCTTCCGCTACCGGGTCGGCTAGCGGCTAGCCCCCCCCGGGGGGCCGGGGTATCCTTCCCCTCCTGCCCCCGGGGCGGTGCAAGGAGATTCCCGATGCCGATGAACGAAGAGACGAAGAAGGCGGTCCTCGAGGCGGTCAAGACCGCGATCATCACCGAGCTGCGCGGGCTCGAGATCTACCGGGCCGCCGCGGAGAAGGCGACCGACCCGGCCGCGAAGCAGATGTTCCTCGCCCTCGCCGAGGAGGAGAAGGAGCACAAGGAGTTCCTCGAGAAGAACTTCAGGAGCCTCCTCGAGACCGGCGAGTGGTCGGTCCCGGCCACCCCCGAGAACCTCGGTGGCCTCGATCATCCGCCGATCATCACCAAGGAGTTCCTCGAGCGGGTGCGCGGGGGCGACTTCGAGATGGCGATCGTCTCCGCCGGCGTCGAGCTCGAGCGGGCGGCGATCGAGTACTACGCGAAGCAGGCGAAGGAGAGCCCGGACGAGGAGACCCGCAAGGTCTTCGAGTTCCTCTCCAAGTGGGAGGAGAGCCACCTCCGCCAGCTCGACGAGCTCCAGTCCCACCTCCGCGACCAGTACTTCGCCGACCGCGGTTTCTCCCCGATGTAGCCCGGTCGCGTTCTCCTCGCACGACCCGCGGCCCCGCCCTTCCGGCGGGGCCGCTTCGCGTTCCCGGGAGGGGCAGGGGAGGTGGTCCCGGGTAACGTGTAGGGGCCGGCGGCAGCCGGCCCGGGCGGCGCGAAGCGCCGCCACCCCGGTCGCGCTTCGCGCGACGCCGGGCGGCCTTCCGGCCGCCCCTACGGGAACCCACGACACGCGTATCCTGTAGGGGTGCCCGGCAGGGCGCCCGCATCGGGCGACACACCTGCTCCCCGGCAACGTGCGCGCCGCGTACCGCCGGGCAGCCTTCCGGCCGCCCCTGCGGGCATTCGCATCATGTGAACGCGCGCGACGTTCGTCAGCGGGGGGCGGCGAGCTCGTCGGCGATGCCGGCGGCGTAGTGCATGTCGCGGACCACGTGGTAGCCGGCGTGGACGAGGCGGTCCGGCAGGTGGAGGAACTCCCAGCTCGCGACCTTGAACCGGGCGAGGGCGAGGAGGCCGTCCCGGAGCGGCCCCGCGGGAAGCGCGCGCACGAGCGCCTGGGAGGCGGCCACGATCGCCCGGTAGGGGGTGAGCCGTCCCGGCGGCCGGCCGGAGCGCACCCGCAGCACCTTCTCGACTTCCGGGTCGTTCCACCGGGCGGCGAACCGGACCGCCATCCGCCCCGCCTCCCGGTGCCGCCGGCAGTGCACGGCGAAGCTCGCCGCGTGCTTGCTCCGGTGGATCGCGACCAGGTCGTCCCGGTAGCGGAGGCGCACCCCGGCCCGCGCGAGGCGGTACGCGAGGTCGATGTCCTCGAAGCCGTACCGGTCGTACCGCTCGTCGTAACCGCCCACCGCGAGGAGGGTCTCCCGCGGCGCCGAGAAGTGGCCGGTGAGACAGAGCGCGAACGGCACGTCCTCCGCCCGGGCGAGCATCCGCTCCCGGCGCCGCTCCTCCTCCGCCGCGAGGAACCTGCCGAACCTCCCGGTG
>JAMOQA010000540.1 GCA_027064265.1 Acidobacteriota bacterium | reverse complement strand
CCGTCTCGAGCAGGCGTCGGAACGAGCCGGTTCCGGGCTCGGCGAGGAAGAGCTCCCAGGCCGCCTCGACGGCCTCCCGGCGGCGCCCCGTCGCCTGCAGGAGGGAGACCCGCAGGTCCTCCAGCTCGGCCCGGGCGCTGCCCCGCGCGCGCCGCCGACCCCGTTCCGCCCAGGCGAGGGCCTCGTCGAACCGGCCCTCGTGGCGGAGCCGCCGGACCGCGGCGACGATCGCGGCGCCGTCCCTCCCCCCGTGGTCGCAGGCGGCGAGGAACGCCTCGAGGTCGCCGCGAACCTCCGCCACCTCCCGGAGCGCGCCCCGGAGACGGGAGGCCACCGGGTCGGCCGGCAGGAGCTCGTCGTCGTCGGGGGCGCCCGGCACCCGGTGGGCGAGGCGTTCGTCGAGGGCGGGTCGGAGGAGCTTCTCCAGCGCCTCGAGGCCCGCATTGCCCAGGGCTTCCGCGGCGTCCAGGACCAGTCCATCGGTCACCGCCCCCGCGGGATCGTCGATGATCCAGCCGAAGAGTTCCCGGGCGATGCCCGGCCGGTCCCGGCCGGGCACCTCCTGCCAGCCCCGGCACCACTCCCGGAGCGAGTCCCGGACGAGGCGCAGCAGCGCGCCGTCCCGGTCGTCCACCTCCTCGAGCCGGTGCCAGGCCCGGGCGGCGATCTCCAGCACCAGGTCGAGGGCGGCCTCCGGCTCGCTTCCCCCGAGGAGCCGGGTGGCGCTCCGGACGACCTCCCGCAGGTCGGCCGCCATGCGCGGCAGCTCCCAGCGGGTGGGACGGGCGCCGGGCCGGAGGGCGGCACGGGCCGCCTGGGAGAGGATCCTGAGGTCCAGTGCCGAGGGTCCGGGCCGGCGTTCCCGCACCAGGATCTCCACGGAACGGTGCATCGCCGCCGCCTCCGCGAGGAGATCGACGACCAGCGCCCGGGGCCAGGCGAGGAGCATCTCCCGCAGTTCCTCCCGGATCTCCTCCCGGGTTCCCGCTGCCGTCTCCTCCCCCGCGGCGCTTGCCTCGCCCTCCCCCTCTCCTCCCCGGGGACCTGCGGCGGCCTCGCCCGCCGCGGGCCGGTCCTTGCCGCGGGCCAGGGCCAGGGCCTTTTCCTCGAGCCGGGCCGCCAGCTCCTGGTCGTCCTGGAGGACGAACAGGACCGCCCCGGCGTGCCAGCAGACACCCCGGCTGTAGGGACACGAGCACTCCGCCTCCAGCTCCCCCTCCCACAGCCGGAGGACGCAGTGGTACGGGGTGTCGGCTCCCCCGATGACGTGAGCCCGCAGGCCGTGCTCGTCGACCCACAGGGCGTCGACCCGGCCTTCTTCCGCGTACCGCTCCGCCCGGCGGACGACGTGGTCCCGGCCGAGGAAGGCCTCGACGTCCGCGGGGCTCATCTGGCGCACGTGGCGCAGGGTGGCAAGGGCACTCACCGCCGGTCCTCCCTGCCGGGGGCGGCGTGGCGCGCCTCCCGGCCCGGGCCCTATCTTCCCACGGGACGAACGATGCCGCGTACCCATGCACGCAAGGCCCGCTGGGCGGCGCTCCGGGGCGACTACGCCGCGGCCGGGGACCTGTACCGTCTCGAGGGCAACCTGGAGAAGGCCCTCCGGATGTACCAGAAGGGCCGTCTCCATCGGCTCGCCGGCGAGACGGCCCTCGAGCTGGGGGACCCGGCCGTCGCGTCCCGGGAGTTCGAGCGCGCGGGACTGCTCCTCGAGGCGGCCGAGGCGGCCCTCGCCGCCCGGGACCGGACCCGGGCGGCGCAGCTCTTCCTCGAGGCGGGCCAGCCCCACCGGGCGGCCCGGATCCACGAGGAAGGCGGACGCCTCTCGGCCGCGGCGGCCCTGTACGAGGAGGCCGGCGATCTCCTGCGGGCCGCCCACCTGTTCCTCGAGGCCCGGAAACCCGACGCGGCGGCCCGGGTGCTCCAGGAACTGCTGCGCAACACCCCCCCGGAGGGAGGCGGCCGCGGCGAGATCGTCCGCCTGGCCGCGCGCCTCGGCCAGATCTTCCTGGCGTCGGGACGACCCCTCGCCGCCGCGCGCTGGTTCGAGACGGCCGGCCGGGACGAGGAGGCGGCGAAGGCCTGGGAGCGGGCCCACGAGCCCGCGAAGGCGGTGCGCGCCTGGCTGACCGCGGGCCGGCCCGACCGGGCGGTGGCGGTGGCGGAGGTGCATCCCCCGGAGAAGCTCGACCCTGCCCTCGCCGCCGAGGCGTACCGCCAGGCGGGCCGCTGGGCGGAGGCCGCCGCCCTCTACCTGGAGTCCGGGAACCCGGCCGACGCCGCGCGCTGCCTCGAGGAGCTGGGCTGCACCGCGGAGGCGGCGTGGGCCCACGAGGAGGCGGGCGACCTGGTGGCGGCCGCGGGCAGCCTCGAGCGGGCCGGGGACCTGCCGCGCGCCGCGGAACTCTACGAGAAGGCCGGAATGTGGCGGGAGGCCGCCCGCTGTCTCGAGGGGGCGGGCGAGCTCGCCGTGGCGGCGGAGCGGTACCTGGAGGCGGGGGACCGCCTCCGGGCGGCGGAACTGCTCGAGAAGGTCGGCGACCTGGACCGGGCGATCGAGGTCCTCCAGGAGCTGACCCGCTCCGGGGACGAGGGGGCCGGGGGCGACCTGCTGCTGCGCCTCGGCGAGCTGTTCGAGCGCAAGGGCCTCGATTCCCTCGCGGTGGAGCAGTACGAGGAGGCGATCCGGGCCGAGGCCTGGCCCGGCGAGGCCCGGCACGCCCGCTGGCGCCTTGCCCGGGCCCTCGAGCGGCTCGGACGGTTCGACGAGGCGATCCGCGTCCTCCGCGACCTCGTCGCCCGCGACTACGGGTTCAAGGAGGCGGCGCGGCTGCTGGCCGCCCTCGAGGAGCGGGCTGCCCGTCCCGGCGGCGGCGCCGGCCTCGGCGGTCACCCGGGCGACCGGTACCGGCCCCTCGAGGAACTGCCCCCGGACGGTCCGGGCCAGCGCTGGCTCGCCCGGGACACGGTGATGGACCGGGAGGTGGTGCTGCGCCGCTTCCCCGGGAACCTGTTCCACGACCCGAGGGACCGGGAGCGCTTCCTCGAGGAGATCCGGCGGGCCGCCCACCTTCACCACCCCGCCATCGCCGCTCTCCACGATGCCGGCCAGGACGGCGAGTCGGTGTGGGTCGTCGAGGAGGCGGTGCGCGGCGAGAGCCTCCGGGATGTCCTCGCCCGGGAGGGCGCCCTCGACGTTCCGCGCGCGGTGCAGGTGGTCACCCGGCTGGCCGAGGCCCTCGACTACTCCCACGGGCTCGGCCTGCTCGCGCGCACGATCTCGCCGGAGACGGTGCGCCTCGCTCCGTCGGGAGAGGCCCGCCTGACCCGGTTCGGGCTGCTGGTCCCGGCCGCGGGCCCCGGGAGCGGCCTGCCGCGCACGCCCCCGGAGGTCCTCGCCGGCGAGCGGGAGGACCCGGGGAGCGACCTGTGGAGCCTCGGGATGCTCGCCTTCGAGCTGCTCGCGGGGGCGCCCCCGGCGGAGCTGCCGGCCGACGGTCCCCCGCCCTTCCCCGCGGAGGCGGCGGCCCGGGTCCCGGAGGTCCTGCAGAAGGTGATCCGGGGCTGCCTCGAGCCGGACCGCTCGCGGCGCTTCGCCTCCGCGCGGAAGCTCCTCGAGACGCTCCACGGAACGAGCCTCCTTCCCGGCGCCCTGCTGGCCAACCGCTACGAGATCCGGCGCGAGCTGGGGCGTGGCGGGATGGGAACGGTGTTCGAGGCCCGCGACCTGGTCCTCGACGAGCCGGTGGCGCTCAAGGTGCTCGCGGGACCCCTCGACGAGACCACCGAGAAGCGGTTCATCCAGGAGATCCGGCTGGCGCGGCAGATCAACCATCCGAACATCGTCCGGGTCCACACGTTCGACCGCTGGCGCGACCTGCGTTTCATCGTGATGGAGTACATCGACGGCATCGATCTCCGGCGCTGGGTGGAGGAACACCACCCGATCCCGATCGGGAGGGCCATCGAGATCGTCGGCGGCATCGCGTCCGGGCTCGCCGCCGCCCATCGCCTCGGGATCGTCCACCGGGACGTCAAGCCGGAGAACGTGCTCCTCGATCGCGAGGGGCGGCCGCGGCTCGTCGACTTCGGGATCGCGCGCAAGGGAGACGTCCATCTCACCCGCGAAGGCCTGGTGATGGGCTCGCCAGCCTACATGGCTCCCGAGCAGATCCGCGGCGAGGCGGCGGACCAGCGGGCGGACCTCTATGCCCTCGGCGTCCTGGCCTGGTTCCTCCTCGTCGGGCGCGAGCCGTTCTACTCGGAGAACGTCGCCGAGGTCCTGCGCCAGCAGATCGAGGACCCGGTGCCCTCCCTCCGGGAGCTGCGGCCCGACGTGCCGGAGCAGGTGGAGGAGCTGCTCCGGCGGGTCCTCGAGAAGGACCCGGCCCGGCGGCCCCAGAGCGTCTTCGAGTTCCTCGAGCAGCTCTCCGCCCTGCGCGGGACCGTCAACGTCGTGATGGCCTGAACCGCGCGCCTGCCGTTGCCGCGGAGCCGGGTTCCCCCGGTGCGGAAAGTTCTGGGGCCCCGGCCGGGAGGGGGTTGGCCGAGGCCCCGGGGGTGCGGAGGTCCCGAGAGGAGAGGGTGTGCGCTTTCGCGGGCCCGGGGGCGGCCGGTGTTTCGCCCCGTCCTGCCGCCCGGTTTCCGGCCGGGCCCCGCTGTCTGCCCTCCCCATGAGCAACGCCCGTGCCAGCCCCGCGGACCACCCGGGAGCGTTCGCTCCCGTCCGGCGGCGTCCGTCGAACGGGCGGACCGACAGGCGGCCCGGCCAGGTTGACCGGCCACGGTGACCGGCCCCCGGCCACGGCGCGCGAATCGGCCCGGCCGATCCCCCGGGGCCGTTGGTTTCCCCGGGATCCGGACCCTATGTTCCCCCGCGAGGACGACGCGAGAACGCATGCAGACCGAGAGCACGAGACCCGGCCGGAACGACTGGATGCGGCCCCTCGCCGGGGGACTGGGCGCCGGTGCCGTCGTGATCATGCTGTTCACCCTCCTGCCGGCCGACACCGCCCTCGGGCCACACCTGCGCTGGGGCATCCTCCTCGGCACCCTGGCCGTCCTGCTCGGGTTCCACGTGCGGGCCGCGGCGCGCACGCGCAGCCGTCTCCTCGAGGAGATCGCGCGCCGGGAAGAGGCCCTCGCGGCGGCGGAGGAGGCGTCGCGGGCGAAGAGCGCCTTCGTCGCGATGGTCAGCCACGAGATCCGGACCCCGTTTCACGGAGTGCTCGGCATGATCGAGCTGGCCCTCGACCTCGCGCGGGAGCGCGAGCAGCGTGACTACCTGCGCACGGCGCGGCAATCGGCCGAGTACCTCCTGCAGCTGATCGAGGACGTCCTCGACCTCTCCCGCATCGAGGCGGGCCACCTCGAGCTGGAGGAGACCCCCTTCGATCTCCTCGAGGTGCTCGAGGGAAGCCTGCGGATCCTCCTTCCCCGGGCGATCGACCGGGGCATCGACCTGCGCCTCGTCACCGCGCGGGAGCTGCCGTTCGGCGTGCGCGGTGACCCGGTCCGCCTGCGCCAGGTGCTGATCAACCTGCTCGGGAACGCGATCAAGTTCACGGAGCGGGGCGAGGTGATCCTCTCGGTGGACGTCATGGAACGGGACGAGGAGAGCGCAACCCTGCGGTTCGCCGTGCGGGACACCGGTCCGGGCATCCCGGCGGACCGGATCGAGCAGATCTTCGAGCCGTTCCGCCAGGCGGACTCCGCGGTCCACCGGAAGCACGGGGGCACCGGGCTGGGGCTCGCGATCTCCCGCCGGATCGTCGAGGCGATGGGAGGACGGCTCGCCTGCGACAGCACCCTCGGGCAGGGAAGCGTCTTCCACTTCACCGCGCGCCTTCCCCTCGCCCGGGCGGACGAGGTCCCGGCGGCGGAGGCGAGCACCGGCCAGGGCGGGCTCCTCACCGGGTTCGGAACGCTCCGGGTCCTGGTCGCGGAGGACCACCCGGTCAACCGGAAGGTGGTCGCCCGGATGCTGGAGAAGGACGGTCACCGGGTGGTCGAGGCGGAGAACGGCCAGGAAGCGCTGGAGAGGCTCGACCCTTCGGTGGACGTGGTCCTGATGGACGTCCACATGCCGGTGATGGACGGGATCGCGGCGGCGCGGGCGATCCGGGCCCTCGAGGAGGGTTCGGGCCGTCACGTGCCGATCATCGCCCTGACCGGGGGGGCCCTCCGGGAAGACCGGGAGGCCTGCGCCGGCGCCGGGATGGACGCCTGCCTCGTCAAGCCGGTGACCCGCAACGCCCTCTTCTCGACGATCGCCCGGGTGCTCGGCGAGGCGCGCACCCCGGCGACGGCGTCCTGACCCTC
>JAMOQA010000539.1 GCA_027064265.1 Acidobacteriota bacterium | reverse complement strand
AAGGCGACGACCGCGCCGACCGGGCCCCAGCGGGCCAGCCAGGGCAGCGTCCGCTCCTGCGCGCCCCCGAGCGCCAGCCCGACCATGAACGCCGCGGTCAGCATCCCCAACCGCCCGTACAGCGCGCCCACCTCCGCCTGGTAGCGGTAGAGGATCACCAGGCTCCCCGCCATCCCGAGGGCGCCCGCCGTCGCCACCCGGTGGACGGCGGCCCGGCGGGGCCGCGGGATCAGTCCCCATGCGAGCAGCAGCAGCGTCGCCCAGCGCAGCCAGCGCCCGAGGTCCGGGATGCCGGAGATCCGCTGCCGCCGCGCGAGCGCGTGGAGGAACGCCACCGGCCGGTTGTCGGTGCTCGGCGCCACGCGGACCTTCGCGAGGGTGTCCGTCAGGGCGGCGACCCGTTCCGGCGGCCAGTCGAGGGCGAAGGTCTGCGGGACGAAGCGGATCGAGGAGATTCCGCGGACCCGGTAGCGCGCGGCGAGGACCGCCGGGTCGAGCGTGACGTCCCGTCCCGCGACCAGCAGCCCGTGGGGCGCCGGGGCGGCGATCACCTTCCCGCAGGCCTCCTGGAGGGCGTGGAACATCGACGCGCCGAGGGCGGCGGTGTCCGGGTCCTGCACGTTGGGGGCGTTCTCGAAGCGGATCGCGAGGGCACCCCGGGGGGCGAGGGCGGCGCACGCCCGCGCGTAGAACTCGCGCGTGGCCAGCCGCGCGAGGAAGAGCGTCACGGGGTCGGGCTCGAGGAGGAGGACCAGGTCGTACGGTCCGCCCCGCCCGATCTCCCGGCGCAGGTCGCCGAACCGCAGGTGGACCCGGGGGTCGCGGAGTGCGGCGCGATCCGCCGGGTCCAGCCGTTCCCGGAGGAACTCGAACCCCGCCCGGTCGAGGACGACCACGTCGACCCGTTCCACCGGGTGCCGCAGCAGGAACCGCAGGATTCCCCGGGTCACCGCCTCGGTGGCGAGGACCCGCCGCGGCGTCTCCGCGAGGCACGCGAGCTCGTGGGCCAGCGGCTCGTCGGTGTCCGGGTCGGGGAAGCTGCCGGCGTAGAGGCCGGAGGACCAGAGGACCCATGCCCCGGGCTCCCCGGCGAGATCGAGGTGGCGGTAGGGGGTGTCGAGGGTGGCCGCCAGCTCGAAGCCGGGGGCGATCCCGGAGAAGCGCACGCGGTTCGCCCACGCGTCCAGGTCGTGGCCGACGAGGGCGGTCGATCCGACGAGCAGGGAGAGGATGACGCCGGGGAGGCTCCGGATTCCCGTGGCGGCCACCAGCAGGCCACCGAAGCCGGCGACCATCGCGACCGTCACCGGGCCCGGCGCGTCTTCAGGCGCCATCACCAGCGGCAGGAGGAACACCCCGGTGACGAAGAGACCGCCGAGGGCCGCGCCGAACGACTCGGCGACGTAGAGGCGCCGTACTCCCCGCAGTGGCGCGAGCAGCGAGAAGGTCCAGCCGACGAGCGCGCCGCCGGGTCCCAGCGCGACGGTCGCGAGCAGGACGACCGCGCCGGGCCCGGGGAGTTCGCCCGCGGGAGGAGCCAGCACCGCGCGCCCGACCCGCAGCAGCACGATCCCGATCGTGCCCCAGAAGCAGAGGGCCCCGTAGCCGACCTCCCACGAGGTGAACGGCAGGCGGGTGCCGAGGACGATCCCGAGGAGCCAGCAGGCGAGCCCGATGCCGATCGTCGTCTCGTCCCCCGAGCCCGCGACGATCAGCTCGCGCAGGAGCAGGGTCTGGACGACGATCGAAAGGAACCCCGCTGCCGCCAGCACCCGGTTCATTGCCCGAGGACCTCCCACCTGCCGATACGGGCGGCCTTCCGGCCGCCCCTACGGGGACCCGCGGGATGGGTGCAACGTGTAGGGGCCGGCGGGAGCCGGCCCGGGCGGCGCGGAGCGCCGCGTTCCCGGCCGCGCTGCGCGCGGCGCCGGGCGGCCTTCCGGCCGCCCCTACGGGACATGCTCCACGTGGGCCCGTCGCTCATCGGGGTCAAGTCGCCTGGCGGGCGTTCCGGAGGAAGACGTTGTAGGAGATCGTCAGGGCGAGGGCGAAGACGACGGCGCCGAGCCCCAGCACCGAGTTCCAGAACGGCGGCGCCGCCAGCGACAGGCGCATCAGGAGCGTCGCCACGGCGAAACCCGAGTTCCGGAAGACGACGGCGTACGTCGACGAGTACCGCAGCGAGATCAGCACGAGCAGCACGTCGGAGAAGACCAGCACGGAGTAGAAGTGCTCGAAGACCGCGTGAAACCCGGTGCCGGAGAACGTCCGCTCCCCCATCGCGGCCGCCGTCCCGACGAAGACGCCCAGCAGCACCAGGGCCAGGGTCTTCTTCATCGCGATGAACGACGCCATCTCCTCCTCGTCGGTGCAGATCGGGCGGTGGAGCTGGAGCCGGTAGAAGAAGCCGAGGGCGAGGAAGATCGCGAGCCCGCCGACGGCGTCGGAGACGACGTTCAGGATCGTCTCCTGGGCGACCTTCCACTCGAGGGTCCCGCCGAGCCGCACGAACTCCTTGAACGCCGACCGGAGCAGGATCAGGGAGAGGATCTCGAACTGCTTGCCGAGCGAAATCGAGACCGACTCGGCCAGGGAGAAGACGAGACCGATCACCTCGACGACCAGCAGCAGGTTGAACGCCAGCTTGATCGTCCAGGAGAACCCGTCCGGCGACGGAACGAGGCCCAGGGCGCCGAGCTCGGCCCAGCCCAGCGCTCCCAGGAAGACGACGACCAGCGTCGTCGCGATCGCCCGGTGCGCCGCGTGCGACTTCCACGCCCGCTCGAGGCGATCGAAGATCGCGGCCGGCAGCCGGATCACCGGTCAGCCCTCCCGCGCCCGGACGACCACGTGGGTGCCGACGACGCGCACGATCTCGACGGAGGTCCCCTCCGGGATCTCCACCGGGCCGTCCGACTCGGCCCGCCACTCCTCGGCGGCATCCCCCTCGCCCACCCGGACGAGGCCGGTCCAGCCGTGGGCCCGGACCACCTGGACCACGGTGCCGGTCTTCCCCACGATGCGCTCCGAGGGACGCGGGGCCCGCGGGCGCTCGGGCTTCCGGCGCCCGCGCAGCACGAGCACGACGACGACGATCAGCAGGACGAGGACGGCGGCCGCGGTCCCGAGAACCCACGGCTCGGTCATCCACTCAGGCATCGGCGGGAATCCTCCATGCGTGGCGCACCCCCTGGCAGGGCGGCCCGGTGACCAGCGTCATCTCGACCTCCGGCGAGGCGAAGAGGCCGGTGGCCAGGGTGCGGCCATCGTCCGCGTGCCGGCAGACCGGGGTCGGCTCCCCCTCGTGGATCGAGAGGGCGGCGAGCAGGTCGTCGATCTCCCGGGGCGGCGGGTTGCTCGCGAGCCAGTCGGCGAGCGCCCGGTACCGGGGCAGGGACGACCGCTCCATGTAGTCGCGCCGTTCCGGCAGGCCGCGCATCCGCGGATGGACCAGGTGGTTGGTGTGGACGTAGGGGGCCATCTCGTCGGTGATCTCGAGGAGGTCCTCCCGCTCCGGGTTCGCGGGCCAGGTCTCCACGGAGACGAGCCGGCCGCCGGGCAGGTCGGCGAGGTTGTGGTGCCAGGGGAACGCCCGCGGGCGGGTCGTGGCGATCCGGATCGCCTCGTCGAGGCTCCCCGCCTCGAGGATCGCCCGGCCGAGGACGTAGCGGGGCACCCCCTCGCCGGGGATCGCCCCGGGCCCGATGTAGTTCGTCGTCTGGACGACGCCGCGCGCGTTGATCCCCGGGCCGACTCCCGGGATCGTGCCCGGGTAGACCAGGGAGAGGAACGGGACCGACCCCTCCGGCCGCGCGAGGAGGAGGATCATCCGGCCGTGGTACGCCCCGTGGCCGTCCTCGTTGTGGGCGAGGAAGACCTTCCCGTCGCGGACCATCCCGATCGTCGAGCAGCCGTCCGCGTCGCCCGGGGCGAGCACGTCCAGCTCCGAGCGGCAGTTCCAGGCGAAGAGCTCTGCGGCGTCGAGCCCGGCCCCCTCGGCGATCCCCTCGATCTCCTCGAGGACCCGGGGGAACAGGTCGCCGGTCGCCTCCCGGAAGCGCCGGACCGCCGGGTCGTTCGCCCGGCGCCGGCAGGCCTCCCACCGCTCGGAGAGGATCCCGAGCACCTGGTGGATCCGCGAGCGGAACCCCTTCCCGTGGGCGTAGCCGATCTGCCACGGGGTGCCGGAGACCTCGAGCAGCGGGAACGGCCCCCGGGTCGTCTTCCAGGGGGCCGGCGAGTGCGCCGGGGCGCACCGGGCGAGCAGGAGACCGAGGGCCCCGGCCCCGGCGAGCCGGAGCGCCTCCCGGCGGGAGCAGCGAGCGATCACGGGCGGACCTCCTCGGCGCATAGTGTACCTTTGAGGCGGAGGTGAACCGTGACCCCCCGGGTGCCGACCCTGCCGCTCGTCCTCGCCCTCTTCGCCGCGCTCCTCGCCGGCCCCGCCGTTCCCCGCGCGGGCTGCCTCGACTGTCACCAGGGGATCGAGCCGATCGTGCCGGAGGGCCACCCGATGGCCGAGGCCCTCCGGGCCGCCGCCCCGGAGGGCGACCCGGCCGCCTGCACCGTCTGCCACCGGGGGAACCCGGCGACCCGCATCGGCTGGAAGGCCCACGCGGGCCTGGTCCGCGACCCGGGAGACCCGCGGGTGAACGAGGAGACCTGCGGGCGTTGCCACGAGGAGCAGGTCCGGGTCCAGTGGCAGTCCCTGATGATGACCGAGGCGGGGAAGATCCAGGGGGTCGCCTGGGCCGCCGGCGGGCTCACCGGCTACCAGCACCGCTGGGCGAACTACGACGTCCGGGCCCTGCCGCCGGAGGAGCGCCGCGGGACCGAGGCCTACCGGGACTACCGGCGGCGCCTCGAGGAGGCGGAGCCCCAGGTCTACCCCGGCGAGATGGTCCAGGTTCCGCGGGCGCCGGAGGACGCCGGCGACCTGGCCGCCGTCGCCGAGCACCCGGAGACCGCCGCGTACACCTACGTCCGCACCGAGTGCCTGCGCTGCCACCCGGCGGTGCGGGGCCGGCAGACCCGGGGGGACTACCGCGGGATGGGGTGCTCCGCCTGCCACGTGCCCTATGGCAACGAGGGCCTCTACGAGGGAGGCGACCCGACGATTTCCCGGAAGAGGCCCGGCCGGCTGCTCGTCCACCGGCTCCAGGGGACGGCGGGCCTCGCCGTCGAGGCGAATGGCAAGCGCTGGTCCGGGATCCCGGTGGAGACCTGCACCACCTGCCACGACCGGGGCAAGCGGATCGGCGTTTCCTACCAGGGGCTGATGGAGTCGCCGTACGCCTCCCCGTGGGCCGAGGACGGTGGCGAGCAGCCGGCGCTGCACACGAAGCACTACGTGGCGATGCAGATGGACCTCCACTACCAGCGGGGGATGCTCTGCCAGGATTGCCACACGACGATCGACGTGCACGGGGACGGCGGCCTCGCCGGGTCGGGCCTCGCGATGGTCGAGATCGAGTGCGCCGACTGCCACGGCACCCCCGGGGCCTTCCCGTGGGAGCTGCCCCTGGGGTTCGGGGACGAGATCGCCGGGACCGACGGGGAGCCGCGGGGCGTCGCCGAGGGAGGCGCGCTCCTGACCGCCCGCGGCAACCCCTTCGAGAACGTCACCCGGGACGGCGACACCGTCGTCGTGCGGGGCGCCTCGGGCAAGACCTGGCGGCTGGTGCCGCTCAAGGCCCGGGAGCTGCCGGTGGACGCCCGGGTGGCGATGCGCCAGGTGGGGGTCCACGTCCAGCGGATGGAGTGCTACGCCTGCCACAGCGCGTGGGTGCCCCAGTGCTACGGCTGCCACGTCAAGGTCGACTACTCCGGGGGCGACACCGCCAACGACTGGGTGGCGACCGGGGCCGCGGACGGGGTGACGCCGCGGCCGGTGCCCGCGCACGTGGTCGAGTCGCGGTCGTACCTGCGCTGGGAGGACCCGGTGCTCGGCGTCAACGGGGAGGGCCGCGTCACTCCCCTCGCGCCGGGCTGCCAGGTCTCCTGGACGGTGATCGGGCGGGACGGCCGGGTCGTCCTGCGGAACCGCGTCTTCCGCTCGCCCGGGGGCACCGAGGGGGCCGGGCCCGAGGGCCAGCTCACCCTGGACATGAGCCCGACCACGCCCCACACCGTGGGACCGGCCCGCTCCTGCGAGTCGTGCCACGCGTCGGGCAAGGCGATCGGTTACGGCGACCCGGCGCAGCGGCCGTGGGACGAGGACACGGTCGTCGACCTCGAGACCGCCGACCACGAGCCGATCCCGGCGAGCGCCCGGGTGCAGGTGCCGGCGGTCCCCGGGGTGTCGGACTGGATGGCGATCGTCGACGAGAACG
>JAMOQA010000538.1 GCA_027064265.1 Acidobacteriota bacterium | reverse complement strand
GGCCCCCGGCGCGTCAGGGAAGAAGAGCTTCGAACGGCGTTCCGGGACGGCTGGGAGATCGAGCGCCTGGAGCGCACGCGCTTCGGCGGCCCCACCGGCACGGGCGACGGTCGGCACGCCTGGATCCTCGTCGCGCGGCATGCACTCCGGGGAGGCTGATTCCTCCTCGCCGCTCCCCCCGGCGACGCCGGGGACACGATCCGCTACCGGGCCTCCTCGCCGAGGTGTCCCCGGTGCAGCGTGACGACGCGGGTGGCGAGCTGGCGGGCTTCCTCCCGGTCGTGGGTCACGTGGAGGAGGGTGAAGCCGAGGCGCTCCTGGAGGGCGACCAGGTCGCCGCGGAGCCGGTCGGCGAGCTCCGGGTCCAGGCTGGTGAACGGCTCGTCGAGGAGCAGCAGACGCGGTTCCGCTGCGAGCGCCCGGGCGAGGGCGACCCGCTGGCGCTGGCCACCGGAGAGCTCCGCCGGCCGGCGGTCGCCGGCGTCCGGCAGCCCGACCAGCTCGAGCAGCTCCGCCACCCGGCGATCCCGCTCGCGCCGCGGCACCCCCCTCGCCCGGAGGGGGAAGGCGACGTTCTCCCGGGCGGTCATGTGGGGCCAGAGGGCGAGGTCCTGGAAGACCATCCCGATCCCGCGGGCCTCCGGCGACACGATCACGGCGCCGGCCCGCGAGACCACCTCTCCGGCGAGGCGGATCTCGCCGCCGTCCGGCGCATCGAGGCCCGCCACCAGCCGCAGCAGCGTCGTCTTGCCGCACCCCGAGGGTCCGACCAGGACCACGCGTTCCCCTTCGTCGACGGCGAGGTCGACACCCCGGAGGACCGGCCTTTCCCCGTACCGCTTCTCCAGCGCGACCAGCTCGAGGAGCTTCATCGCCGGTCCTCCCTTCCCGAGATCGCCAGCACCGGCAGCACTACCGCCACCGGCAGCAGGACGACGCCCGTGGCCAGGAGGCAGAGGGCGGCGACCATTCCCGGGGTCCCGTTGGCCATCAGGGTGACGATCCGCACCGGCAGGGTATCCCGGCCCGGCGGGTAGACCAGCATCGCGATCGCCGTGTCCCGGGCGCAGAAGACGTAGCCGACGATCCAGGCGAGGAAGAGCCCCCGGCCGAGGAGCGGCAGGGTCACCCGCCGGGTCCGCAGCCACCACGAGGCCCCGGCGAGGCGCGCCGCCTCCTCGAGGGCCGGCGGGATCCCGCGGAGGTGCGCGGTGGTGACCCGCAGGGGAAGCGCCGCGTACCGGGCGAACCAGCCGAGCAGGACGACGAGCGGCGTTCCGTAGAGGAACGCGGTCGCCGGTCGGTTCCAGAGCGCGACGAGGCCGATGCCGGTGACCGCGCCGGGCAGGGCGAAGAGGAACAGCGCCAGCCCGTCCACCGCGCGCCAGCCGGGCAGCTCCCGCCGTCCGACGACGAGGCCGAGGAGGACTCCCCCGAGGAGAAGCAGGCTCGCGCCCGTGACGCTCCAGGCGATGGTGCGCGGCAGCGCGTCCCCTGCGCGGGCGAGGGCCTCCCGGAACGCCCCCGGTGCCGCCGCCCGGGCGGCGAGGGCGGAGAGGGGCAGCGCCACCAGCACGCCGGCGACGAAGAGGACGCCCGCGAGGGCAGGCGCCCGGAACCGGCCCAGGGGAACGGTCCGGCGCCGCGTGCCGGCGCCGGGAAGCGGGGCACCCCGCCTCCCGAGGAACGCGGACTCGAGGGGCAGCACCAGCAGGGCCGCGGCGGCCAGGGGGAGCGCCGCCGCGGTCGCGCCGCGCACGTCGTAGAACGCCGCGAACCGCTCGAGGCTCCTCGTCGCGAAGACGTCGACCCGGAAGAACCCGGGCACGGTGAACTCGCCGAGAGCGAGGAGGAAGACCAGGACCGCCGCCAGCAGCAGCCCGGGGAGCGCCAGGGGCAGACTGATCCGCACGAGGACCGTCCCCCACCCGGCGTGCAGCCGTCCGGCCTCCTCGAGACGGGGATCGATCTCGGCGAGGGCCGCCATCGTCAGCAGCAGGGGCACCGGGAGGAAGGCGGTGCCCAGGACCAGCACGCACCCCCCGGGCCCGTAGAGGAACCGGTCGAGGGCGAGCGCCGCGCCGGGTCCGACGACGGGGGCGAGAAGTCCTTCCCGCCCCGCGAGGGCCGCCCACGCGACCGCCAGGACCCAGGGCGGCAGGAGGAGCGGCACGGTGAACAGCGCCGCGAGGAGCCGCCGCCCCGGCAGGTCGGTCCGCGCGAGGAGCACGCCCAGCGGGATCCCGGCGGCACAGGCGGCGAGGGCGACCGCCGCGGCCAGCAGGATGCTGCTCCCGAGGAGGCGCCACGTGCCGGCGTCGGTCAGCAGCCCGGCAAGCGGGGCCGGATCGAACCGCCCCCCCGCGAAGAAGGCCTGCGCCAGCATCGCCACGACCGGGAGGCCGCCGGCGATGGCGAGCAGGAGGACCGCGGAGCCGAGGACGAGGCGGCGGCTCATCGACGGGTCAGTGTCCTGCCCATTCCGCGAGCAGCGGCTGGATCTCGACCATCTTCCGGGCCACCTCGCCCCAGTCGACCTTCATCACCCGGATCTCCTCGATCGGGCGCAGCTCCGCGGGGCCTGCCACGCCCGGGTGGAGGGGAAGCTGGGCGCAGTCGGCCCGGGCGAGCTTCTCCTCGGTGGCCGGGGAGAGCAGGTAGTCGATCAGCCGCTTCCCCTCCTCGGGATGGGGAGCGCCCTTCACCAGCACCACCGCGTTCGGCACGAGGAAGCAGCCGAGTCCGTCCTCCTCCTGGTCGGGGTAGACCAGCATCACCGGCCGTCCCTGCCGCATGCGGGCCACCGCGTCGTCGCTGTCGACCAGGGCGAAGTCGTACCGGCCGGAGGCGACGAGGTCGGCGCTCTCCCCGTTGCTGGTCGAGATCGCCGTACCGTTCGCCTTCACCTGCTCGAGGAACGCCCGGGCCCGTTCGTCTCCCCAGGTGGCGAACAGGGCCGCCACGTGGGAGGTGGTGGTCCCGAAGAGGGGGTTCGCGATCACGCCCTTCCCGCGCCAGGCAGGGTCGGCGTAGGCGAGAATGCTCGCGGGAAGCGACGGGAGACCCTGCCGGACCACCAGCACCCGCAGCCGCGCGGAGAACCCGGTCCAGTAACCCTCGGGATCCCTGAGCTCCGCGGGGATCCCCTCCGCCGCGGGGGACACGTACGGCGCGGCGACCCCCTTCTGCTTGAGGACCTCGGCCCGGATCGGCTCGTTGGCCCAGTACACGTCGGCCCGAGGATGATCCTTCTCGGCGAGGAGGCGGTTCATCACGCCGGTGCTCTTCGCCTCCTCGGTGTCGTAGACCGCCTCGACGCGGATCCCGGTCTCCCGCTCGAAGTCCGCGAGGATCGGCTCGGAGAAGACCCGGTCTTCCGAGACGTAGACGGTGACGGTGCGGGGCGTCTCGCCGGCGGGGCGTCCGCACCCGGCCGTCACCAGCGCCGCGGCCAGGGCCGCGACGCCGGCGAGAAGGGCCGCCCGCCGCATCACTTCCCCTCCCCGGGATCGTCCCCGAAGAGCTCGACGGTGAAGTCGTCGAAGGAAGTCACCGCGTCCGCCTTGGTCCACAGGCCGACCTTCCCCGCGCCGGGGAACGTGTCGTCCGTACCGGCGAGGAGCCGCTTCCCGTCGAGCCAGCCCTCGAACCGGTTTCCGAGCTGGACGATCTTCATCTGGTGCCAGCCCGGCTCGAGGTGCACGTCGGCGCTCAGCAGCAGGTGCCGCCAGCCGTCCTTGACCCGGTAGTAGCGGAAGTTGTCCTCGAGGGGGTTGAACCGGGCGACGTAGTAGTTGTCCTCGTCCTGGAATCGCCAGGTGATGCCGCCTCCCTGGTCGATCCGGCCGGTGTTCGCCCGGAACTTCACCCGGATCACGCCGTCCCGGAACGTCACCCGGTCGGTCCAGCACAGGTTGAAGGTGCGGCCCGAGGAGTGGTTCGTCCGGGTGAGCGCCAGCACCTGTTTCCCCGAGGGGGCGCTCTCGTCCGGCACCACCTCCCAGGTCGCCAGCGGCCGACCCTTCCCGGTCGCGCCCACGTGCCAGCCCTCCGGGAGCTGCCCCGCCGGGACGTCCTCGAAGTCCCAGGCGATCGTCCTCGTGGCGGCGGGCACCGCGAGGGGCTTCGTCCCCTCGGTACCCGGCCCCGCCCCGCAGGCGACGACCAGCCCCGCCGCCAGCCCGAGGGCCACGACCAGCATCATCCTCACCTTCCTGCCCGGCATCCCGTTCCCGGTCGCTCTCTGCCGCATCGCGCACGATCCTCCTTCTCCGCGGCCGCCTCCCGGCGTCGCGCCGCCCATGGTACCCGCGGGGGGGCAGCCTCGTCCCCCGTTCCGGTGCCTCGTGACCTCCCGACGGGTCGCGACCGATCGGGCACCCATGTTCACGGCAGCCCTGAACATGGCGGGCCTGGCCGGCCATGTACCGCGCTGCCTTGAACATGGACGGCGCGGGAGTCCGCCGGACCGGCCGGCCCGCAACGCGCGGCTCCGCGCGGGCGGGTCGGCATCGGGCAAACCAGCGGCAGACGTGAGGCGCGCCGGCAACCCGGGGCGCGCCCACCGCATCACGCTGAACTCGCAGGCGTTACGCCCTTCTCCCGGCGGGACACACCGCGGGCCCGGCAGGTGCCGTCGGCCACCGCGCTGTGCAAAGCCAAACTTGCACTTGCGAAATGCACATCCCTGGGCGATCATGACCCCATGATCGAACGCGCCCTCGCCCGGGAGCTGCGGGAAGCGGCCCGGCAGTTCCCCGTCGTGACCGTCTTCGGGCCCCGGCAGTCCGGGAAGACCACCCTCGTCCGGGCCACCTTTCCGGACAAGCCTTACTTCTCCCTCGAATACCCGGACGTGCGGGAGGTCGCGCGGGCCGACCCCCGGGGGTTCCTCGCGGAGGCGAAGGAAGGGGCCATCCTGGATGAGGTGCAGCGCCTTCCCGAGATCCTTTCCTATCTCCAGGGCGTGGTCGACGAACGTGGCCGCCCCGGGATGTTCGTCCTGACCGGAAGCCACCAGCCGCGCCTCCACGAGGCGGTGGGACAGACCCTGGCGGGCAGGACCGCCATCCTCTCTCTCTGGCCGTTCTCCCTCGTGGAACTCCGGCAGTACGGGAGGCACTGGACGGCGTTCGAGCTCGTCGTCCGCGGTTTCTTCCCGCGGGTGCACGAGGAGGACATCGAACCCCACCGTTTCTACGGCGCCTACCTTCAGACGTACGTCGAACGCGACGTTCGCGCGCTGATCAATCTCCGGGACCTCTCCCAGTTCCAGCAGTTCCTGGTGCTGCTGGCGGGCAGGATCGGCCAGGTCGTCAACTTCACGTCCCTCGCGAACGACGTCGGGGTCTCCGCGACGACGATCCGGAACTGGCTCAACGTCCTGAAGGCGTCGTTCGTCGTGTTCGAGCTGCCACCGTGGTCGCGCAACGTCCGCAAGCGGGTGATCCGCTCCCCGAAGATCTACTTCACGGACGTCGGCCTGGCGGCGTACCTGCTGCGCATCCGCACGGCCGAGCAGGCGGCACGGGACCCGCTCCGGGGCAACCTGTACGAGAACCTGGTCATCGCCGACATCGTCAAGGGAGCGCTCAACAGGGGCATCCGGCCCGAGCTCTACTTCTTCCGCGATTCCCACGGCAACGAGGTGGACCTCCTCGTCAGGGAGCACGGCGTCCTCGTGCCGATCGAGATCAAGTCGGCGGCGACGTTCTCGACGAGCTTCCTCAGGGGGCTCGAGAAGTTCCGTGCGCTCGGAATCGAGGAAACCGCCCCGGGCTTCGTGCTGTACGACGGCGAACAACGCTTCCAGGTGCGCGGCGTTCGCGTCCTGAACCCGCTCGACCTCGAGGATCCGTGGGAAACCGCCACGGCCCCGGCGGATGGCGACTGATCGATCCGGACGTCCGGGGCCTCGGCCTGCTCAGGCCCAGGAACTCTGGCCGGCGCCGAGCACCTTCCGGCACGAGGGGCAGAAGTAGAGGACGCTCCGGGCGAAGAGGAAGAACCCGATCCCGGTGGCCTTCCGGTAGACCTCCTCGAGGCGCGCCTCGCAGTACGGGCAGACGGGGGTCAGATCGTTCCGGGTAACGACGACGAACGACTTCTTCTCCATGGCTGCTCCTCCCCGGGGAAGGCGTCTCCCCGCCGGGACCTACGCCCGGGGGACGGGATCCTTGCGCCGGTCCCGGCTGCGCCGGCAGCTCCCGGGGCGGGCGGGTACCCGGGGGCCCGGCGAGGCGAAAGAAAGGCGGTCCGGATATCCGGACGGACGGGTTCCTGCTCCCCTCCGCGCCTGCGGGCAGACCGCCGGGGGCGAACAGAAGGCGGTCCGGATGTCCGGACG
>JAMOQA010000537.1 GCA_027064265.1 Acidobacteriota bacterium | reverse complement strand
GGGCGCGCCTGGGCGCCGGTCCCGGACTCCTTGCCGGGAGGAAGCGTGCTGACCGCTTCCTTCTTCTTCGCGGCCTGCTCGTTCCTGCCGGCCGCGGACCGGTCCATGTCGACGCTCCCCTTGAAGCGCGCGCCGTCGGCGATGGAGATGCGCGGCGCGACGATGTCGCCGGTCAGCGTGCTGCCGCTGGCCAGCTCGACCCGCTCGCCGGCCATCACGTCGCCCCGGACCGTCCCCTCGATCCGGATCGACTTCGCCTCGAGGGTGGCCTCGATGACGGCGGTCTTGCCGATCACCAGGTGATGATCCCGCAGGCGAACCACGCCCTCGACCTTCCCCTCGATCACGAGGTCTTCCTTCCCGATCAGCTCCCCCTTCACCTGGATCGAGGGTCCGATGATCGCCTTCCGGGTCTCCATCGCCGCTCCTTTCGTCGCCGGCCGCTCGGCGGCGGTCCGGGGCTCGTTGCCGGACTCCCCGGTCATGATCACCGGGCTCTGCTCCTCCTCGGGCTCCTTGCGCCCCCAGATCGACATCGGCGTCTCTCCTCCTCGCTCCCCGCCCGGGCCAGCGGGGGAACGATCAGCGGGAATCCTCGCCGGAACCGGCGTCCTTCTTCCCCGGTTCCAGGTGGTATTTCCTGATCAGCGCGATCGCGGCCTGCCCGGCCTCCTTCTTGACCAGGCCCGAGCGGTCCTCGCGGAACGCGCGGTCGACCACCTCGAAGCTCTCCTTCCGCCCCACGTCCTTGAGCGCCCGGGCCGCCTCGGCACGGGCGAACTCCCGCTCCGCGTGGAGCAGCCGGTCCTCGAGGACGGGGATCGCTTCCTTCACCCCGAGCTTCGCGAGGGCGTGGGCCATCCGGACGGCGGCCATGTCGTCCGGTTCCTTCGCCAGGGCCTCCTCGAGGTCCGGGATCGCGTCCTTGCCGGCCAGCTGCATCAGCGCCCAGGCGGCCTTCCCGCGGACGATGGCGTCGTAGGTGACGTCGATGTCCAGGGCCTCCTTGACCGTCGGGATCGCCCGGGGATCCCCGATCTCCCCGAGGGACTCGATCGCCCAGGCCTGGTTGTGGGTGTTGTCGGTGTGGAAGACCTCGATCAGCACGTCCACGGCCCGCGGGTCCTTGAGCCGGCCCAGGGTCTTGACCGCCGTGTTGCGGACGTTCTCGTCGTAGTCGTTCTTCAGCCGGTCGACGAGGTAGTCCAGCCCGACCGGCTGCTGGACGACCGCGAGGGACGTGACCACCGCCCGGCGGATCTCCCGGTCCGGGTCCTTCCCCGGGCCCTTCGGCAGGCAGTGCCTGCCCATCTCGACCAGGACCTTCGCCGCCTCCGGGTAGGCCTCGGGAAGCACGTCCTGGAGCGCCTGGGCGACCGCCAGCCGGATGCGCCGCGCCTCGTGGTTCGAGAGCTTCCCCAGCGCCTCGACGGCCGCCGGCGTCCCGATCCGCCCCAGGGCGACGATCGCCGACGTCTGGACCAGCTCCGGCTCGGTCTCCACCGCGTGGAGGAGCACGGGGATGTTCTCGTCGGCCCCGTTGACGCCGAGTTCCGCGGCGGCGATCGCCTTCTCGTCCGGGGTCTTGCCCGGCAGGCCCTGCCCGCCCCCGCAGGCGGCGGCGAGGACGACGACGAGGAGCAGCAGGAACGGCAGGTGCGGATTGCCCGGCCGGCGGCCGGCGCGGCGGTTGGACGGCATGGATCACTCCCTCGGATCGCGACGCGACCAGGATCTCCCGGCGGAGCCCGCCGGTGAGAGTTATCCTAGGCCCGTGCTTCCCGAGCGGTCAAACCGGGCCGGGCTCCTGCCCGCCCTCCTCCTCTTCCTGCTGGTCCTGCTGCTGGTGGCCCCCGCCCCCGCGCGGGGCAAGCGGCGGTCCCGGGACCCGGTGCGGGAGTGGGCGCGGGGTCCCGTCCGCTACCTGATGACCCGCGGCGAAGCAAAACTCTGGAGAAAGCTGAAGACCCGCGAAGAGCGGCTCGCCTTCATCCGGCGTTTCTGGGAGCGGCGCGATCCCATCCCGGAGACCCCGGAGAACGAGTTTCGCCTGGTGTTCTGGCACCGGGTGCGGGAAGCGAACCGCCTCTTCGACGACACGCCCCTGCCCGGCTGGAAGACCGACCGGGGGAAGATCTACATCCTGCTCGGCCCTCCCACCGACATCGAGCGCGACGAGAACTACGACCACCGGGAAGAGGGGACGGTCGGCCGCGGCCTGCTCCGGTGGGTCTACCACGGGCTCCGCCGGGCGGCGAACTCGGCCTACTACGTGGTCGCCTTCGTCCGGACCGGGGACGGCGACTGGCACCTGACCCGGGAGCCCCGTTTCAACACGCCGTACTTCGACATCACCGACCCGTTCCCGCAGCGGCAGGACCCGGACACCGCCTGGGCCCGGCTGTTCGAGCTGGTGCCCTGGGAGGACGGGAACCTGGGGATCGCGATGGACCTCGCCGCCCTCCAGGAGGTTCCGAGCGAGCGGGAGCTGATGCGCCGGGTGGTCGAGGCGGAGCAGTTCCTCGGGACCTGCCGCGGGGCGATCGCGTTCCACCCGGTGGCGACGGCGGACGGCCGGCGCCTGGTCGCGATCACCCTGGCGATCCGCCGGGAAGACCTGGTCCCCGCCTGGAACGGGACGGCCACCGGTCTCGCCGACCGGTTCGCCGCCAGCGCGATGCTCCGGCCGGCGAAGGGAAACCCGGGGGACCCCATCGAGGTCCCCGACGAGGCGTTCGTCGGGGAACCCGCCCCGGATCCCGCCGCCGACTGGCTCCTCTTCCAGGCGGTCCGTCCCGTTCCCCCGGGAGCCTGGGAGGTCACCGGCGTGATCCTCGACCGCAGGGGAGGCGGGGCCGCCACGGCCACCGGGCGCCTGGATGTACCGCCCGCGGGGCCGGGGGCCCCGGCGATCTCCGGGCCGGTCCTGTGCCGGTTCCTCGCCCGGGAACCGGCCCCGGAGAGCGGCGGGACCTGGCCGTTCCGCTGGGGCGAGGTCGTCTACGTGCCCCGGGTGGACCCGTCCCTCGGACCCCGGGATCCCTTCCGCCTGTTCGTCGGCATCGCCTCTCCCGCGGGAACCGACCTGCCCGTCACCCTCGACTGGGTCTTCGAACGCCGCCCCGGACCGGGCGAGTCCTGGAGCCCGTGGGGGAAGCCGGGGCACCTGGACGATGCCCGGGGGCCGCGGGCCTGGGACCTCCCCCCCGGCAGCCTGCCCCCGGGAGAGTGGAGGATCCGCTTCACCGCCCGGGCAGCCGCCGACGGCACCCCGCTCGCGCGAACCGTGACGTTCACCGTGAAGGAGACCGAGGAGCGGGAACCGCCGCCGGCCACCCTCGGACCGATCGCGCCGGTGCGCCACCCGGCCCCCGAACCACCGCTCCCGGAACCGGCCCCGATGGTCGGCGGGGACGAAAAGCGCTGACCCGTCAGTGGCGCCCCTGTTCCGCGGGCGAGGTCCGCACGTCCGGGAGTTCGACCGGCTCCTCCCCGATCAGTTCCCGCCCGACCCCCTCGTAGAGATCGCTCGCGGAGGGACTGACGAGGACGACCCGGGGAAAACCGTCCACCCGGGCGTAGACCGACGGCTGGAGCGGCGCCGCCGTGCCGAGCTCCAGCCGGGGCTGCCGCTCCGGGACCTTCCCCTGCCCGTCGGGAGCGAGCCGGGCCTCGACGACGAGCCGGGGCGGCGCGAGGCCGTAGCGCCCGAGCGACTCCTCGGTCGGCTCCTCCTCGACGACCTCGAGGAAGCGGATCCGGCTCCAGGCCCCGATGAAGTCGGCCGCGAAGGATGGGTCCGTGCCCTCGGGTCCCTCCACCACCTGCCAGGACCGGTCCTCCCCGCGCCGGAGGACCACCGTCGTCTTCCCGTCGAAGACGACTCGGAGCTCCCGCACCCGGGACGCCGCGTAGGGAAACACCTCCTGGTTGGCTTTCAGCTTGCCGGTCTCCCGGTCCTTGCGCACCTCGTGCCAGGCGAACAGGCCGAGGACGACGAGCACGACGAGGCCGACGAGGAACCCGCGGGACTTCACTTGGACCTCCTCAGGAACCAGACGACCCAGCCCGCGAGGAAGATCGCGATCGGGAGGGTCAGGACCATGGCGAAGGCGAACCGCCACTGGTCCGGCGTCACCTTCATCGCCTGCCTGGCGAACCTCTTCTCTCCCTCGCGCCGGATCAGGAGCTCCTCCCCGGTCAGCCAGTGCACCAGGTTCATCGCCAGTTCCCGGTTCGCCTGCGTGTCGAAGTACTCGTCGTCGAGGAAGTCGGCATCCCCGATGCAGACCACGCGGGCTTCCCGTCCGGCGAGTTTCGACCCGGGAGGCGGTTCGAACTTGCGGAAGGCGGCGACCGCCAGGTTGATCGGCTTCCCCCCCCACGCCCGGCGGGCGTCCTCGTCGACGGCGGCGCTCCCCTCGGCCCGCGCCAGGTTCGTGTCGACGTACGGGTCCCGTCCCTTCCCCTCCGGGTCGGGCCCCACCCGGACGAGGACGTGGTGGAAGATCTGCCGGTCGTCCGGGACCTCGAAGAACTCCACCGGCCGCGCGAACGGGAAGACCGCCAGGCTCCCCTTGAGGGACGAGACGGCCGCGTGGTTGCCGAACACGTCCCCGACGACGACCCGCGGGTCCTTCTCACCGGTCCGCGAGCGCGGGTCGAAGACCAGGCCCGGGAAGGGCCGCAGGCCCCACCGGTCGAGCAGCGCCGCCATCCGGTTGGCCTCGTCCTCCCGCTGGGCGAAGTCCACGTCGACCAGCACCAGCGCACGCCCGCCCTGGCGCAGCCAGCGGTCGTAGACCGCCGCCTCCGCCGGGGAGAGCGACTTGGACGGATCGGCGAAGACGAGGAGCGACGCGTCCGCCGGCACCTGCTCCCCCGGGGCGACCGAGAGGGTCTCGAGGCGGTAGTACTCCTTCTTGAGCTCCTGCCGGAACCTCAGGAAGCCGCGTCCGCCGGGCACGTCGATCTCCCGTTCCCCGTGGCCGATCACCCAGTAGACCTTCTTCGGCTCCTTCCGGGTGACCTCGAGCAGGGCCGCGGCCAGGTCCGCCTCGTCGTACCCGGGGAAGACGACCTTGCGGTCGCCGGAGAGGACCACCGTGATGTTGGTCCCGCTCACCCCCGCCTTGGCGAGGAGATCGGGCCGCCGGTTCGGGTCGGCCACGACGACCTTGAGGAGCGGCTGGTGGTACGCGAAGACGTCGTACAGCTCGCGGACCGCCCGCACGGTCAGCGGGTCGCTCGCCGGGAAGAACGCGTAGACGTCCACCGGGTCCTCGATCTTCTCGAGGACCCGCAGGGTCACCGGGTGGAGCGTGAACGCGCGGGTGCGCGTCAGGTCCCACTGGTCCCGGTAGCGGGCGGCGGCGAAGTTCACGAGCAGCAGGATGACCAGGGCCATCCCGGTCCCCGCCATCGCGCTCGCCCCGAGACGCATCTTCTTGCCGCCGCCCGGGGCGAACAGGGTGTCACGCCGCGCCCACAGGCCGATCGCGGCGAGGACCAGCCCGGCGAGGAGCGCGCCCCGGTAGAGCCAGGGGAGCGCCCGGGGAGCGAGGGAAGCCCACCCCGCCCCGACGACGAGGAGCGAGAGGCCGAGCGGCCAGGCGAGGAACCCGAGCTTCTTCATCGGCTCACCTCCACCGCTGGCTGTCGACGACCCGGGCGGTCAGGTCGAGGACGAACGCGGTCGTCGAGAGGAAGTAGATCACCGCCTGGGAGTCGATCACCCCCTGGGCCAGGCGTCCCAGGTTGGCGGTGGGCGTCAGCTGCTGGAGGTTCTGTCCGATCACCGGCACCTGGGAGGCCATGTTGCCCGCCACGTTGAGCACGACGACGAAGACCAGGGCGAGGAAGGCCGCGAGGAAGGTGCTGTCGGTCAGGCTCGAGGCGAGGAGCCCGATCGCCAGCAGCAGCATCCCGTAGAGCAACGCCCCGAGGTAGCCGGTGACGATCGGCGCCGGGTCGGCGTCGCCCCAGGCGCGCAGCAGCAGCGGCATCCAGCCCGCGAGCAGCAGCATGACCACCAGGACGAAGGTCGACCCGAGGAACTTGCCGAGCACCAGCTGCCGGGTGGTCATCGGGGCGGTCAGCAGCAGCTCCGCGGTGTGCTGCTTCCGCTCCTCCGCGAGGAGGCGCATCGTCAGCAGGGGGACGATCAGGAGCAGCGCCCAGATCAGGTCGGAGCCGAACATGCTGCGGACGATCGCCTCCGCCCCGGGCACCTGGAGGAGCGGGTTGGTCGCCGCCTTGATCACCAGGCGCTGGTACTGCGAGAGGGCGGCCATGAAGAGCACGCCCTGGATCGCCAGGAACACGGCGATGGCGGTGTAGGCGACCGGGGAGACGAAGTAGGACTTCACCTCCCGCTTGAAGAGCGCCCAGACGAATCTCATCGGGGGGCCTCCTCCTGGAGCACGACCTCGCGGAACACCTCCTCGAGGGTGGTCAT
>JAMOQA010000536.1 GCA_027064265.1 Acidobacteriota bacterium | reverse complement strand
CACCGCTGCCGGCGCGGCCCGCACGAGGCAGGAGGAGGACGGCACGGGGTCCGCCTCGGAGGAGACCGCCCAGTTCGTCACGTTTCGCGTGGCGGGCGAGGAGTACGCCCTCGCCATCGAGGACGTCGAGGAGATCGTCCGCGTCCCCGACGCGATCCGGGACATCCCGGGTACTCCCTCCCACGTGCTGGGCCTCGTCGACCTCCGCGGACGCGCCCTGCCCCTCGTCACGCTGCGGGGCCTCTTCGGACTGCCGGCGCGGGAAGTCGACGAGGCGGCGCGCGTGCTGGTCGTTCGCGCCCGGGCCGGGCTCTCGACGATGCCGCCGGTCGGCATCGTCGTCGACGACGTCCACGAGGTGCTCTCGGTCCCGCGGACGACGATCGAACCGACGCCCGCCCTCCTCGCGCGCACCGGGGACCTCGCGGAGATCACCGGGATCTGCCGGCTCGAGGGCGGCGCGCGCCTCGTGTCCGTGATCGAGGCACGCCAGCTGCTCGGCAACCGGGCGGTCCGCACGGCCCTCGAGGCGAGCGCCGGAGAAGGAGACCAGCAGATGAACGAGACCGACCACGCGGTGCAGGAAGTGGCGGCCGAGGAGGACCCCCAGTTCGTCGTCTTCCAGCTGGCCGGCGAGGAGTACTGCGCCCCGATCGAACAGGTGCAGGAGATCATCCGGGTCCCGGAGAAGATGAACCGGGTGCCCGGCACCCCGGACTTCGTCGAGGGGCTGATCAACCTGCGCGGATCCGTGCTGCCCGTCCTCGACCTGCGCAGCCGGTTCGCCCTCGAGCGCCTCGACGACCACGACCGGCAGCGGATCCTGGTGATCGACGCCGGCGGCGTCCGCACCGGGATGATCGTCGACTCCGTCATCGAGGTGCTCCGCCTGCCGGCGAAGGTCCTCGAGCCGGCCCCGGCGGCGGCCAGCTCCGCCATCGACGCGGTCCGCCAGGTGGCGAACCTCCCGGAGGCAGACCGGATGCTGTTCGTCCTCGACGTCGGCAAGGTGCTCGACGAGCGCGAGCAGACCGCCCTCGAGGGCGCGATGACCGAACTCGCCACGGGGCAGGCCGCCCCCACCATCGAAGAGGAGCCCGCGCACGCATGAGCACGAAGGTCCTCGTCATCGACGACTCCGCCCTGATGCGGAAGAAGATCCGGGCGATCCTCGAGGACGCCGGCTTCGAGGTGGTGACCGCCCGGGACGGCCAGGACGGCCTCGACCGCTGCCGGGAGGAAGACCCGGACGTGGTCACCCTCGACATCAACATGCCGGTGATGGACGGGCTGACCTGCCTTTCCCACCTGATGACCGAGATGCCCCGCCCGGTCGTCATGGTCTCGTCCCTCACCGAGAAGGGAGCGGTCGCCACCTTCGAGGCCCTGGAGCTCGGCGCCGTCGACTTCATCCCGAAGCCGGACGGGACGGTCTCGCTCCACATCGACCGGATCGCCGACGAGCTGGTCCAGAAGGTCCGGGCCGCCGCCCGCGCCAAGGGCAGGATCGCCCTCCGCGGTCGGACCGCCGGCCGCACGGCGTCTCCCCGCGCCGCCACCGCGACGGAGCCGGCGGAGGCCCCGGCGCGGCGCTCCACGGCCCGGCCCGCCCGCGTCGCCCGCCGGGAACCGGCGGCCCGTACCGAGCCGGTCTCCGGCGGCGGCGTGCCGAAGGGACTCGTCGTCATCGGCGTCTCCACCGGCGGCCCGAGCACCCTGGAGCGGATCCTGCCCAAGCTGCCGGCGGACTTCCCGTTCCCGGTGATCGTCGCCCAGCACATGCCGGCGACCTTCACCTCGGTGTTCGCCCGGCGGCTCGACGGCCTCTGCGACCTGGCCGTCCTCGAGGTGCGCCGCTCGATGCCGATCGAGGTCGGGAACATCTACATCGGCAAGGGCGACGCCGACGTCGTCGTCGCCCGCCGCGGCGCCCGCCGGGTCGTCACGTCGGTCCCGGCGGACCCGCAGCACCTGTGGCACCCGAGCGTCGAGCGGCTGGTCCGCTCGGTCCTCGAGCACTGGCGGCCGGAGCGGGTGATCGCCGTGCAGCTCACCGGCATGGGCTACGACGGCGCGGCCGCGATGAAGGAACTCCACGACCGGGGGGGGAAGACGATCGCCGAGTCGGAGGACAGCGCGGTCGTCTACGGCATGCCCCGGGAACTCGTCGAGCTTGGAGGAGCGGACGTGGTGATCCCGGCGGACAAGGTCGCGGGCCAGCTGCGCACCTGGGCGCGAAAGATGGCGGCCGAGTTCGCCCACGCCCCCGCCTGATCCCGGGAGGTGACCGATGGGATTCGTCAAGAGCGACACGCAGGAAGTCGTCGGGTCGACGGAGCACCGGCGGGAGTATTCCCGTGACCCCGAGGGGATGCTCCAGCAGCTCCGCGACCCGGACCCGGCCCGCCGCCGCTGGGCCGCGCGGGACCTCGGGGAGTTCCCCGAGTACGTCAGCCACCTGGTCGACGCCCTCGAGAACGAGGACGACGAGACCGTCCGCCAGGCGATCTTCGACTCCCTCGCCCGGATCGGGGGCGACGAGGTGGCCGAGCTGCTCCTCCCGTTCCTCAGGTCGGAGGACGCCCAGCTCCGGAACGGCGCCGTCGAGGTGCTGACCGAGCTGCCGGACGCGACCGCCCCGCGGATGGAGAAGCTGCTCCACGACCCGGACCCGGACATCCGGATCTTCGCCCTCGACATCCTGCGGGTGCTGCCCCATCCGAAGAGCCCGGACTGGATCGCCCAGATCCTGGCGACGGACGACCACGTCAACGTGATCGCCGTCGCCGTCGACCGCGCGGCCGATGTCGGCACTCCCGCGATGGTCGAGCTGCTGGAAGAGGTGGGGCAGCGGTTCGCGGACGAGCCCTACATCCAGTTCGCCATCCGCACCGCCCTCGAGAGGATCGCCACGGGAGCCTGAAACGATGACCCCACTCGCGGCAGGAAAGGAAGCCCCGGCGATCCAGATCACGGACGCCGACTTCCAGCGCTTCCGGGACTTCTTCTACCGGAAGACCGGGATCTGGTTCGAGGAGAACCGGCGCTACTTCGTCGACAAGCGACTGGTCGAACGGATCCGCGAGACCGGCCACGACTCGTTCCGCTCGTACTTCACGATGGTCAGGTTCCAGGCCTCCGGGGAAGAGCTGCAGAACCTGATCAACACCATGACGGTCAACGAGACCTACTTCTTCCGGGAGGAGTACCAGTTCGACTGCCTGGTCAACTCCGTCCTCCCGGAGGTGATGAAGAACAAGCGGCCGGACGACCCGGTGCGGATCCTCTGCATGCCGTGCTCCACCGGCGAGGAGCCGTACTCGATCGCGATCAAGCTGGTCGAGGAGTGGCCCGAGATCGACGAGGTCGACGTCGAGCTGGTCGGGACCGACATCGACACGACGGTCCTCGAGCGCGCCCGCCAGGGGATCTACACCAAGCGGTCGGTGCAGCACGTGCCGCCCGCCCTGCTGAAGAAGTACTTCGATCCGCTCCCCGGCAACCACTGGCAGCTCAAGGCGTTCATGCGCCAGTGCGTCGACTTCCGGCAGGCCAACGTGACGGACGCGGCGGACATGAAGCGCTTCCGCGGCTTCGACGTCGTCTTCTGCCGGAACCTGCTGATCTACTTCGACGACCGCTCCCGCCGGGAGGCCGCCGAGAACCTCTTCGGCGTGATGAACCCCGGCGGCTTCATCATGCTCGGGCACTCCGAGTCGATGAGCCGGATCTCGTCGCTGTTCAAGGTCCGGCGGTTCCCCGAGGCGATCGTCTACCAGCGGCCGCTGTAGGAGAGGAGAGGATGGCCAGGATTCTCGTCGTCGACGATGCCGCCACCGTCCGGTCGTACCACCGGATGGTGCTGGAGCAGGCGGGCCACGAGGTGAGCGAGGCGGAGAACGGCCTCGAGGCCCTCGAGAAAGTGCTCCGGGACCCGGTCGACCTGCTGCTCGTCGACATCAACATGCCGAAGATGGACGGTTACCGCTTCCTGCGCGAGGTCCGCCGGGACGAGACGATCCGCGCGATCCCCGCGGTGATGATCAGCACGGAGGCGGAGGACTCGGACAAGGAGCTCGCCTGGCACGCGGGGGCGAACACCTACCTGGTGAAGCCCGCGAAGCCGGAGGTGCTCCAGCGCCTCGTCGCCCTGGCCACCGGGGAGGTGACCGCATGAACGCCCTGCTCGAACAGTTCGTCGGCGAGTCGAGGGAGATCCTCGAGAAGGCGTCGGCCCTCCTGCTCGAGATGGAAAAGGGGGTCGACGAGACGACGATCAACGACCTCTTCCGCGCGGTGCACACGCTCAAGGGCGCGTCCGGTCTCTTCGAGGTCCAGCCGCTGACGCGGGTCGTCCACGCGGCGGAGGACGTGCTCGACCGGGTGCGCGCGGGCGAGCTGGAGCTGACCCCGGAGATCGTCGACGCCCTCCTCGACGGACTCGACCAGGTCTCCGCCTGGATCGACGACCTGGAGGCGACCGAGCAGCTGGGGGAGGGCGCGGTCCAGGTCGGCGAGGAGATCACCGCGCGCCTGCGCGGGATGCTGGGCGACGGGGACGGCGACACCGCGGGCGAGGCGGGGAGCGCCGGTACTGCCGCGGCTGGCCCCCTGGTCGAGGGACGCCCCTCCTGGGCGGACGAGCTGGCGCCGGAGGTGCTGGACCGCTTTCGCGAGCTGCTCGAGGAAACGGACGGCCCGCTGACCGCCGTGCGCTACGAGCCGGACCCGGGCTGCTTCTACACCGGCGACGACCCGCTGCTGACCGTCCGCGAGGCCGGCGAGGTCGCCTGGGCCGAGGTGACGGCCCGGGAGCCCTGGCCGGGGATCGACGACTTCGACCCGTACGAGTGCAACCTGGTGTTCCGCGTGCTCTACCGGGCCGAGCCGGGGACGCTCCTCGAGGCGTTCCAGTACGTGCCGGACCAGGTCTCCGTCGCGGCGCTCACCCCCGCGTGGTTCGC
>JAMOQA010000535.1 GCA_027064265.1 Acidobacteriota bacterium | reverse complement strand
CGACGGGTCCGCCCCGGCGGAGGAGACGAGCGAGGACGCCGCGGCCGACGCGGGACCCGCGCCCGCCGCGGACCTGCCCGACGACGCCCGGGAGCTGCTCGAGACCCAGCGGCGCATCCTGACCCTCCCCTGCGAGGACGGCGCGTACGAGGGACGCATCCTCTCGACCGCCCGCTTCGCCGGGAACGTCCTCCGCGCCTGCGGGCTCGACGAGGCGGCGGCCGGTATCGACGAGCGGGCCGAGCGGTGCCTCGCCGACGGGAAGCCGGACGCCCTGACGTCCTACATCGCCGAGATCCTGGCCGGCGAGGCAACGGGCGCGAGCCCCGCCCCGGAGGCCGCCACGGAGGAGGCGGCGGAACCTGCCACCACGGGGGAGTCCCCGGCCCCGACAGCGGAGCCCGAACCGGCTCCCGCACCGCCGACCGAGGCGGCCGCGCCGAGCAGGCGGCCTTCCGCCCCGCCGAAGCGGCCCGCCCCGGAGTCCCGCCAGGAGTCCGCGGCAACCTCCGCGGCCGCGGAGATGCAGGCCGCCCAGCAGCGCCAGGGCGCGTCCGCCAAGCCCCTCAAGGTCGACCCGGCCCGGATCGACGCGCTGATGGACCTGGTGGGCGAGCTGGTGGTGGCGAAGAACGGCCTGCCGTTCCTCGCGCGGCGAGCGGAGGAGGAGTACGGGAGCCGCGAACTCGCGAAGGAGATCAAGGCCCAGCACGCGGTGATCAACCGGATCGCGGAGGAGCTGCAGGCGGCCGTCATGCAGGTGCGGATGGTGCCGGTCTCCCGCGCTGTGCAGCGCCTGCCGCGGCTCGTCCGCGACGTCGCCCGCAAGCTGGGCAAGGAGGTGAACCTCCGGATCGTCGGCGAGGACGTGGAGGCCGACAAGACGGTCGTCGAGGAGCTGGGCGAGCCGCTCATTCACCTGGTGCGCAACAGCCTCGACCACGGCCTCGAGAGCCCGGAGGACCGGGAGGCGGCGGGCAAGCCGCGGGAGGGGACGATCGAGATCGTCGCCACCCAGCGGGAGGACCACGTCACCCTGGAGATCCGGGACGACGGCCGGGGGATCGACCCGGAGGTGATCAAGCGCAAGGCCTGGCAGAAGGGGCTGATCGACGAGGGCCAGCTCGAGTCGATGTCCGACCACGAGGCCCTCCAGCTGATCTTCGCGCCGGGCTTCTCTACCGCCGAGCAGGTCTCCGACCTCTCCGGCCGCGGCGTCGGGATGGACGTGGTCCGCACCATGGTCAAGCGCTGCGGCGGGGAGGTGAACGTCGCGAGCGAGCGCGGCAGGGGGACGACGATCACCCTCAAGCTCCCGCTCTCGATGGCGGTCAGCCGGGTGCTGACGATCGAGGTCGGCGACAACACCTTCGGCGTGCCCCTCGAGAGCATCGTCGAGACGGTGCGCCTGCCCGACGACGCCATCCACCGGGTGAAGGACCGGGACGTGGTGAACCTGCGGGACCGGGTGATCCCGGTCGCCTGGCTCCACGACCTGCTCGGCCTCGAGCGGACGGAACCG
>JAMOQA010000534.1 GCA_027064265.1 Acidobacteriota bacterium | reverse complement strand
CTCCGAGCGGTCCTTCCGCCCGCCCCGGCCGGCGTTCAGAACCCGAGTTCTTCCCGGACGAGCCGCGCCCGCCGCCGGGAGAGCGGAACCCGCGTCCCTTCCGGGTCGTCCAGCTCGAGCACGAAGTTGCCCGACGCCCCCGGGTGCACGGCCCGGACGTGGGCCAGGTTCACCAGGGCCGAGCGGTGGGTGCGCCGGAAGCCGTGGGCGGCCAGCTCCCCTTCCATCTCCTGGAGGGTGCGGGGAACCAGGTACGAGTTCCCCCCGCTCCAGGCGAAGACCAGCGTGTGGTCCGCCGAGAGGTGAGTGACCTCGGCCGGGTCGAGGAGGACGATCCGGTTCCGCTTCCGGGCGACGATGCGGAAGGGCCTGCCCGGGGCCCGCGCGACCGCCCGGTCGAGCCCCGGTTGCACCTGCTCCCGTTCCCGCCGGCGCTCGAGGCGATCGAGGGCCGCCGCCAGGCGCTGCCCGTCCACCGGTTTCACCAGGTAGTCCACCGCGTCTTCCTCGAAGGCCCGGACGGCGTAGTCGTCGTAGGCGGTGACGAAGATCACCGGCGGGATCTCGTCCAGCTTCTGGAGGACGTCGAACCCGTCGCCGCCCGGCAGCCGGATGTCGAGGAAGACGACGTCCGGGCGGTGATGGCGGATCTTCGCCGCGGCGTCCCGCACCGTGTCCGCCTCGGCGACGACCGTGACCCGGCCGTCCGCCTCGAGCAGGCGGCGCAGGCGGCGCCGCGCGGGGGGTTCGTCCTCGACGAGCACCGCCGTCATCGTCCTCTCTCGCTCGTTCCGCTCGCTCATTCTCGATCCTCCCGCTTCCTCGCCCCGGGGAAGACGATCCGCGCCTCCGTGCCCCGCCCGCCGGGACCCGGCCCGATCTCGAGGCGGCCCCCGCCCGCCGCCGCCACCCGTCCCGCCACGTTCTCGAGGGCATGACCCCGCGGGGGCTCCTTCCCCGCCGCCCCGGGGCCCGGGCCATCGTCGACCACCCGCAGGACGAGCCCCTCGTCCGTCGCGGCCGCGTGGACGAGCACCGAGCCCTCCCCGGTCTCCGGGTCGCGCCCGTGGAGCACGGCGTTCTCCACGAGGGGCTGGAGCACCAGGGGAGGCACCCGCAGTCCCTCGAGGCCCGGCTCGACGCGGAGTTCCCAGCGCAGCTTCTCGCCGAAGCGGGCCTGCTCGATCTCCAGGTACGCGGCGATGAAGTCGAGCTCCTCCGCGAGGGGAACTTCCCGCTCGCGCCCCCTGCGGAAGGCGTAGCGGAAGAGCCCGGCGAACCGCTCGAGGAGGCGTTCGGCCTCCCCCGGGTCCTCGCCGACGAGGGCCGCCACGGTGTTGAGGGCGTTGAAGAAGAAGTGGGGGTTGATCCGGGCCTGGAGGGCCCGCAGCTCGGCCTGGGTGGCCCGCTCCCGCGCCTCGGCCTGGGCCAGCCGCTCCGCCGCCAGCTGCTCCCTCGCCCGGTGCAGGCGCGCCGCCAGGTCCTCGTAGAGGAAGACCAGGGTACCGGCCACCAGGGCGAGCAGGCCGTTGATCGAGCCGACGAGGAGCACCAGCCGGACCTGGTGGAGGGTGAACCGGGGATAGATCCAGAACCCGAGCGCCGTCGACGCGAACGCGCCCCCGGCGAGGGCCAGCACCGCGATCGTCGCCCGGAGGGGGAAGCCGAACACCTGCAGCCGCGGCAGGATCTCGCGGCCGACCAGGGTGGCGAGGAGCCCCGCGGCGAGCCCGGTGACGATGCCGATCACGACGAGGGGAGCGGCGAGCGCGTCCTCGAGCACCCCCGCGACCAGCCCGACGAGCGCGCCGATCGCTCCGCCGAGTCCTCCCGCGAGGGAGAGCTCCACCGCCAGGCGCACCGGGCGCCGCCGCGCCAGTTCCCGCGCCCGGATCATCGGTCGCCCTCCCCGCCCGCCAGCCGGCGGACCACGACGATCGTCGTGTCGTCGGCCGGGGGGCCGTCTCCCCCGTGCTCGGCGAGAGCGCCGAGGATCCGTTCCAGGAGCTGGCGGGCGTCGCACCCCCGGCAGCCCGCGACCAGCCGCGCCAGGCGGTCCCGGCCGAACTGGTCGTCGGGGTCGTCACGGCCGGGGGCCTCCACCAGGCCATCCGTGTAGAGGACGAGCACCTCGCCCCGCTCGAGGCGCGCCGCTCCCTCCGCGTACGGCAGCCCGGGCATGACGCCGAGGGGCAGCCCCCCCTCGGCCAGCCACCGGGTCCCGTCCTCGCCGTGGACCAGGGGCGGCGGGTGGCCCGCGAGGGACCAGGAGAGCTGGCCCGTCGCGGGGTCGAGGATGACCCACGCGAGGGTGACGAACCGCGCGGGCCCGGTGCGGGCGTCGACCATCCGGGAGAGCTCGGCGAGCAGCTCCCCCGCCCGCTCGACCCGCGGGGCCAGCGCCTCCAGCATCGCCTGGAAGTTCGCCCCGAGCAGCGCCGCGGCGATTCCCTTCCCGGTGACGTCCGCCACCGCGATCCCGAGGCGCCCGCCGGACAGCGGGACGAACCCGACGAAGTCGCCCCCGACCGACCGGGCGGGCACGAAGGAGAACGCGATCTCCAGCCCGGGAACCTCGGGCGGGGCATCGGGGAGGAGCCCCTGCTGCACCTCCCGGGCGAGGGCCATCTCCCGCTCCAGGACCTCCTTCTCCCGCAGCTCCTCGAAGGCCGCCTCGAGGGAACGCCGCATCGTCTCCCAGGCCGCCAGCCCTCCGCCGAACACCAGCGAGAGGACGACGTTGGCGCCGACGAGGGCCAGGAACTGCAGGGGCCGGGCGAAGACGACCCCGGGCCGCAGCACCACCGCGAAGGCGGTCGCCGCGAACGCGGCGCCGACGAACGTCAGCACCTGGAGCGCCTGCCGCGCCAGCGGGTGGAAGTCGGCGAGGAGGGGGAACGCCCACCGGGAACCGACCAGCGCCGTCAGCCCGACGATCTCCGCGAAGAGGACCCCCTGCCCGAGGAACCACGGATCGAAGGGCTCCCCGGTCCCCGCGGCGACCAGCACCCCCAGGGCGCCGGAGACGGCGCCGCCCAGGGCGGCGGCGCCCAGGACCCAGGCGACGAGCCCGGGGGCGCGAATCGGGAAGAACGGGCGGGCCGCGCTGGTCATGGCGGGGCGAGGGTACACCACCCGCGCCTTCCCCGACCGCGCGGCGCGGCGAGCGGCGCCTTCCCCCGCCCCGCCGGTCCCGCTATGCTGGGTCCTCGCCGAGGAGACCCTCATGGACCGCGCTCCCCTCCCCGACCGCCGCTCGTTCCTCGCATTCCTCGTCGCCGCCGGCATCCTCTCGCCGGCGGTCCTGGCCGGTGAGGATCCGCTCCCCGCGGGCGCCGCCTGGCAGGACGAGGGCCGCCGCCCGGGCTCGCCCACCGTCTGGACCGCCGCTCCCCGGCCCTGGTCCGAGGCCCCCCTCGGCCCCGCCCCGGGCCCGGTCCTCGCGGCGACGTGGAACTGGGGCCCCACGGTCTGCGAGATCGGCGCGCGGGTGCTCGCCGGTGGAGGCGACCTCCTGGACGCCCTCGAGCAGGGGATCAACGCGGTCGAGCTCGACCCGGCGGTCTCCACCGTGGGTCTCGGGGGCCTGCCCGACGAGGACGGCCGCGTCACCCTCGACGCGATGATCATGCGGGGCTCCGACCTCGCCACCGGCGCCGTGGCGGCCCTCGAGGACGTGCCCCTCGCCGTCTCCGTCGCCCGCCGGGTGATGGAACGCACCCGCCACGTCCTGCTGGTCGGCCAGGGAGCCCGCACGTTCGCCCTCCGGTGCGGCTTCCATCCCCGGGAGCTGCTGACCGACGCGGGCCGCGCCCGCTGGCTCGCCTGGCGCAGCTCCCTCTCTCCCCGGGACAACTGGGTCGCCCCCGGCGAGGACCACGACACCGTCGGGGCGGTCGGCCTCGACGGGAAGGGAGAGGCGGCCTGCGCGGTCTCCACCTCGGGTCTCGCGTTCAAGATCCACGGGCGGGTCGGCGACAGCCCGATCGTCGGCGCCGGGGGGTACGCCGACGCGGCGGCGGGGGCGGCCGCGGCCACGGGGGTCGGCGAGGAGGCGATCCGGCTCGCCGCCTGCCACGCGGTGGTCGAGGGGATGCGCGCCGGCCTCGATCCCACGGAGGCGGTCCGGCGCGTGCTCCTGCGCCACCGCCGGGTCCGTCCCTCGTTCCCCGGCCAGCTCGCGATCGTCGCCGTCCGGGCGGACGGCCGCGTGGGTGCCTCCGCCCTGCGTCCCCGGTTCGTCGTCGGCATCCACCGGTCCGGGCGGACGGGCCTCTACGAGGTTCCGCCGCTATCCTGAGCGGCGCCGCACGACGGCGGCCGAGAGGGAGCAGATGGCGAAGAAGGCGAGCCGCACGACGAGGAAGCGGACCCGCGCCGAGCGCGGCAGCGACGCCCGCGCCGACAAGAAGGCGCTGGACAGGAAGACCCTCGAGGCGATCACGAGCACCGCCGAGCGGGTCCACCGGAAGATCCTGGCGGGCCAGAAACCGGAGATGTCGTTCCCGGTGCGCAGCCTCGGGAACGTCCGCTACGACCGCAAGAAGGGGTACTTCGAGATCGGCCGGTCGCGGAAGAGCCGGACCCTCACGGTCTCCACCGTCCGCACCTTCGCCCAGACCCTGCGGATGATGGCGCTCTCGAAGGAACTCGTCGAGACCGACGACTTCGCCACCAAGCGAGACGCCTACTACCAGTCGAAGAACTGGGGCGAGGCCGCCTTCGCCGAGCAGTCCGAGTCGGACACGGTGATGGACGACATCGAGGCCCTCTTCTCGGTGGAGGGAATCTCGCGGGAGCAGCTTCGCTTCATCCCGGACGAGCACGGGGGGGCGGTCGCCGGCCGGCTGGTCGTCTACGACCCGGACTACGAGACCGGCGAGGTGCACCGGATCGACTGCACCCAGTTCGGCTCCGGCGCGTACTCCATCCCCTCCCTGGTCGAACACCTCAGCTTCGAGACCGACGCGAAGTTCATCCTCGCGATCGAGACCGGGGGCATGTTCCAGCGCCTCCAGAGCCACCGCTTCTGGGAGAAGGCCAACTGCATCCTGGTCTCGATGGCCGGGGTGCCGACCCGGGCCACCCGCCGCTTCATCCGGAAGCTCTCCGACGAGTGCCGGCTGCCGGTCTACGCCTTCGTCGACTGCGACCCCTACGGGATCTCCAACATCTACCGGACCCTCAAGGTCGGCTCCGGCAACGCGGCCCACATCTCGCGCTTCTTCTGCGTTCCCCAGGCGCGTTTCCTCGGGGTCACGCCCCAGGACATCGTCGACTACAAGCTGCCGACCCACCCGCTCAAGGAGGTCGACGTCAAGCGGGCGAAGGACGCCCTCAAGAACGACCCGTTCTTCCAGTCCCACCCGGCCTGGTCGAAGGCACTGCGGCAGCTGCTGAAGATGGGGGTCCGCGCCGAGCAGCAGGCGCTGGCCAAGTGGGGGCTCAACTACGTGATGGAGGAGTACCTGCCGCGCAAGCTGAAGGAGACGTCGAAGTTCCTCCCGTGACGTTCAGGCGGGCACCCGTCGGCCGCCGGGCCGGACCCCCGCCTCCGCGGCGGGAAGGAACACCCGGAAGGTCGTCCCTCGCCCGACCACCGAGGTGAAGACGATCCGACCCCCCGCCTCCTCGACGAGCTGCCGGCAGATCGGGAGGCCCAGGCCCGACCCCCCTTCCCGGGTCGTGAAGTGGAACTCGAAGATGTTCTCCCGGTGCTCCGGGGGGATACCCTCCCCGGTGTCCGAGACCTCGATCACCGCCCCGAGGGCGGTCCGCTCCGCGCGGATCACGAGGCGTCCTCCCCCGGGCATCGCCTGGAGGGCGTTGATCGCCAGGTTCAGGAGCACCTGCCGCAGGCGCGCCTCGGCGAGGCGCACCCGGCCCGGCTCGCCGATCACCTCCGCCACCAGCTCGACGTTCCGGTGGCGGGCCTCCACCCGCAGCAGGCGGGCGACCGAGGCGACCACGTCGGCCACCGGCGCGGGGGCCGGCGCCCGTTCCTCCGGGCTCGTCAGGCCGAGCCATTCCTCGAGGATCTCCCGCAGGCGGTCGATCTCCTCCCGCAGGACCTGGACCTTCTCGACCAGGGCCGGGTCCCCGTCCTCGATCCGCGCGAGGCGGCGCCGCAGGGTCTCGAGGTGCACGCCGATCGCCCCGAGGGGGTTCTTCACCTCGTGGGCCACCGACCCGGTCAGCTCGACGATCGTCTGGAGCCGGCAGGCCTCCCGCAGGTTCCGCTCGAGGGCCCCGATCGACGCGCGGTCCTTGAGGACGAGGAGGATCCCGGTCGGGGCGTGACCGTCGTGGAGCACGTAGGACGTCACCTGGACTTCCCGCTCGGTCCCGCCGACGCGCAGCGGGAGGAACTGCTCGCGGACCGCCCGGTGCCGGGAGAACCCATCCCGGATCAGGGCCCGGAGCTCCGGGTTCCGCTCGAGGAGCTCCCGGAACCCTTCCTCCGTCTCGCCGGGCTCGAGACCCAGGATCTCCCGCGC
>JAMOQA010000533.1 GCA_027064265.1 Acidobacteriota bacterium | reverse complement strand
GCCCGGTGGCCACCGAGACGATGCGCAGGAGGTACCTGTTCTCGCGGCGGAGGAAGAAGGCGAGGCGGGTCCCGTCCGGGCTCCACCCGAGGTCGCGCCGCAGGCGCCAGGCCCGGCTGACCAGCCGGTCCCGGGCATGGGCTGCCCCCCGGAAGAGCACCCGTTCCACCGCCCCCGTCCGGGCGTCGAGCAGGACCACGTCCCGCCCCTCGCGGCTCGCGCGCACCGCCGCGACCAGCTCTCCCGCGGGGCTCGGCACCGGCGAGAGGAGCTGGACGCCGGGTCGCGATGGACCGAGGGGCTCCGCGACGTCGTCCGGGAAGCGCCGCGTCTCGAGGAGCGGCAGGTACCGCCGGCGCAGCCAGCGCTGGAAACGCCGGTCGAAGGTGTCGACGTCGATCCCGAGAGCGTCCCGGAAGGCGGCCTCGGCGTTGCCGGTGAGCAGCTCCCGCCGGAACGCGACGAGCAGGTCCCGGATCCCCTCGACCCCGCGGGTCTCGACGATCCAGTCGAAGACCGCGTGGCCGAACCGGTAGGTCATGTAGTCGAGCCGGTCGAGCTCCCGGATCGAGGGGACCCGGTTCGCGAGGACCGCGTCCCGGATCACCATCCGGTCGAGGGCGGTCTCGTCCTGCCCGAGCCAGGAGGCGAGGCCCTCCATCAGCCAGAGGGGGGCGTGCCCCCGGAGCATCCGCTGGGCGGAGCCGGCGTAGAGGATCTCGAACTCGAAGACGTGGGTCAGCTCGTGGCGGAGCAGGTGATAGCGCTCGTCCGGGGGGAGGTCTGCGGGGATCACGACCCGGTTGCGGAACGGCTCGGCGAAGCCGGCGACCGCCTCGGGGACGTGCCACGGGGTGACGTTGGTCTCCTCCATGTCGGCGTGGGTCGCGTAGAGGAGCAGCGGGACCTTCTGCGTCGGGCCCGGGCCCAGCACCCTCGCGATCTCCGCCCAGGCGCTCTCCGCCTCGGCGGCGACCTCCGGGACCAGCGATTCCTCTCCCGGGTAGAAGTGGATCGCGAGGTGATCGGTCTCGGTGACGCGCCACTCGAAGGAGCGCCAGCCAACCTTGTTCCGGCCGAACGGTTCTCCGCCGACCTGCGCGAGGACCGGCAGCACGGTCGCCACGACGAGGGCGACCCAGCAGGGGAGGATCGTTCGCAGCCCACGCGCCATCGCTCACCCGGCCCACAGGCAGGCGGATTCGTCCCGCCGGCCCGGGCGGAAGATGCCGACCAGCCGCTCCCGGAGGGGAGCGAGGAGATCGTAGACGAGGTCCCGCTCGTCCCGCAGCCCCCGGTCGATCGCCTCGGAGGACCAGGTGTCCCGGTGCAGGATCCGGCCGTCCTCGTCACGGACCTCCACCCGCAGTTCCAGGTGGAGCAGGCGCCGGACGACGAACCGGGGCCGTGCCGTCGGCTCGAGGAGGTACGGATCGTCCCGGGCGTCTTCCTCCTCGTAGCCGGACCGGTCGGTCGCGGTGATCGACGCGCGCGCGACGAGGACGGCCTCCCGCCCGCAGGGCACCGCTTCCGGCGCCAGCCCGGCGTCCCGGGCGAGTACTCGGGCGAGCCACCGGGAGACCTCCTCCGTGTGGTCGCCGCAGGCGGCGACGGTCACGCGGCGCCCCGGCGGCCACGGCACGATCGCCGGGCGCGGCCGGGGCACCCGGACCTCCCGGCAGCGCCGGTCCGGGACGAAGCCGGCCGCCCGGGCCCGGGCGAGGAACCGCCGCGCCTCGATGTCCCGGCCCAGGGCCCGGGCCACCACGCCGAGGTCGTGGAGCAGGCCGGGGTGTCCCGGTGCGAGGACGAGGGCACGGCGAAGGTGGACCTCCGCCTCCCGCCAGGAGCCACGGGTGGCGAGACGAACCGCGTAACGGGTCTCGCGGCGGGCCTCGCGGGGCAGCCGGGGAAGGGAGGGGCCGGCGAGGAGGAGAACCGCGAGGATCGGGACCAGGAACGCACGGGGCCGGATGGACGCCGGAGGCATGTTCGCAGTATAACCATCCGGCACCTCGACTCCGGGTCAGCCCCCGGAGATCCCCGTGTTCCCGGGGGAAGGAGCTACCATGGAGCTCGACGTCCGGCCGAACCTGCCGGCCATCTTCCTGCACTGCGTCCACGAGCACGAGCGCGAGCGGTTCCTCGGCGCCCGGAAGGGCCGGCGGTGGGAATGGATCTCCTCCCGGGAGGCGCTCGCGGCGGTCCGGGAGATCGCCGCCGGGCTGATCGCCCGGGGTCTGGAGCCCGGCGACCGGGTCGGGCTGATCTCGGAGAACCGCCCGGAGTGGATCCTCGCCGACATGGGGATCCAGTTCGCGCGGGGCGTCAACGTGCCGGTCTACCCGACCCTGCCCGCGAACCAGGCGGAGTACATCCTCAAGGACTGCGGCGCCCGGTTCGTCTTCGTCTCGAACCCGGACCAGGCGGCCAAGGTGGCCTCGGTCCGGGAGTCCCTGCCCGACCTCGAGCAGGTGTTCACCTTCGACGAGGAGGGATCCGGGGCGATCCACGTCTCCGTGCTGCGCGAGGAGGGACGCCAGGCCCTGATCGCGAACGAGGGCCTGGTCGATGCGCGGCTCGTGGACCTGGACCCGGGGGACCTGGCGACGATCATCTACACCTCCGGGACGACGGGGACCCCGAAGGGGGTGATGCTGACCCACCGGAACTTCTGTTCGAACGTCGGGGCGTGCGCCCACCTGTTCCGATTCGAGACGGGGGACCGGGCGCTCTCCTTCCTGCCGCTCTCCCACGTTCTCGAGCGCATGGTCAACTACGTTTACATCCAGGTGGGCCTGTCGGTCGGGTACGTCTCCCGGCTCGAGCGGGTGGCGGACGCCCTCGGCGAGGTGAAGCCCCAGGTGTTCGTCACGGTCCCGCGGCTCCTCGAGCGGATCGCGTCCGTCGTGCGCGAGCAGGTCGAGGAACAGAAGGGCATGAAGCGCACCCTCGGGCGGAAGATGCTCGAGTGGGCCCTCGCGGCGGCCGACGACATCGTCGCCGGCAGGAAGCCGAGGGGACTCGCCGCGCTGCGGCTGAAGATGGCGGACCGGGCGATCCTTTCGCGGGTCCGGGCCCGGCTGGGTGGCCAGCTGAAGTTCATGATCAGCGGCGGGGCCGCCCTCCCGGCCGACGTGGCGCGCTTCTTCTGGGCGGCGGGTCTTCCGGTGTACGAGGGGTACGGCATGACGGAGTCGTCCCCGGTGATCAGCGTCAACTACCCGGGCCGCGTCAAGCTCGGCACCGTCGGGCCGCCCATCGTCGGGGTCGAGGTGAGGATCAGCGACGAGGGGGAGATCCTCGCCCGGGGCCCGAACGTGATGCGGGGCTACTGGAACCGTCCCCGGGAGACCGACGAGACCCTGTTCGGCGGGTGGCTGCACACCGGCGACCTGGGGTACCTGGACCCGGACGGGTTCCTCGCGATCACGGGCCGCAAGAAGGACATCATCGTCCTCTCGACCGGGAAGAACGTCTCCCCGGTCGCCATCGAGCAGGAGATCGAGAAGAGTCCCTACGTCCTGCGGGCGGTCGCCGTCGGGGACGAGCGGCCCCACATCGGCCTGCTGATCGTCCCGAACGTCGAGCGGCTGGTCGAGTGGGCGCGGGACCGGCACCTGCCGGTGGACGACATCCCGGCGCTCCTCGAGCGGGCCGAGGTGCGGCGGCTCTACGAGGGGGAGATCTCCCGCCACCAGGCGAACCTGGCGGTGTTCGAGAAGGCGCGTCGCTTCGAGTTCCTCCTCGAGGATTTCTCCGAGGAGAACGGCCTGCTCACTCCTACCCAGAAGGTCCGGCGGGCCGAGGTCCTGCGGCGCTTCGGCGACGTCGTGGAGAAGATGTACTCCTGATGCGACGCTTCCCGGATTTCCTCGGGTTCCTCCTCCTCCTGCCCCTCCTGCTCGGTCCCGGGCCGGGCGACGTCCGCGCCCTGCTCGAGCGCGTCCACGGAAACGGGCCGCCGCTCACCGACGCGGAGCTGCGGGAGCTGCTCGAGGCGGTGCCTCCCGAGGAGGTCCGGGTCGCCCTGGTCCAGGTCGGCGTCGTCGTCCTCGACCGGAAGGGACGCCCGGTCTCCGGGCTGCGCCGGGAGGACTTCCACCTGGAGGTGGACGGCCGGGAACGGTCCCTCGCCTGGTTCAGCGAGGACCGGGCTCACCCGTTCCGGCTGGTGTGGCTGGTCGATGCTTCCGGTTCGATGGCGGGCCGGGCACGGCGGGAGCAGCTCCGCCGGGCGCTCCTGCCCCTCGCCCGCACCGTGCGCCTCGAGGACCGGATCCGGCTGGTCAGCTTCGGCGGTGGCCGGGTGACCGTTCACGGGGACTGGCGGCGGCGGCCACTGACCGCCGTCGCGGAGGCCGTGGCGTTGCCGCGCGGGGGAACCACGGCGGTGGCCGACGCCCTGGTCGAGGCGGCCCACCTGCTGCCGCCGCCGGTCGACGAGCGCCAGGCGATCGTCCTCGCCAGCGACGGGATCGACAATGCCAGCCGGCGCACCGCCCGGGAAGTGATCGACGCCGCCCGGCGGGTCCGGGCGCCGGTCTACGTGCTGGCCGTGGGCGGGGAGGGGGAGAGGATCCGGGAGCGGACCCGGCGCCGCCGCGAGCGTTCTCCCCTCGCCCTCCTCCGCCGGGTCGCCTCCGAGACCGGCGGACGTTTCTTCCTCGTGACGTCCGCCGAGGAAGCCCGGGAGGCGGCCCTGCGGATACGGGACGACCTGCGCCACCAGTACTGGCTGGGTTTCCACCCGGAATCCCCGCCGGACGGGGAGTTTCACCGGGTGCGGGTGCGGGTCGACCGGCCGGGAGTCACGGTCCTGGCCCGTTCCGGGTATCGCTGACTTCCACCGGGCCGGGGGGCGCCGTGCCGGGGGCCCGTCTATAATGCCCCCCTGTTCGCCGGAAGGTGTCCGGCGCGTTCGAGACGTGCACGAGCAAGGAGGACGAAGGATGAAGCGTTTCGCCATGCTGCTGGTGATCTCCGTCCCGCTGCTGTTCCTGGCCGCGGGTTGTGTCTCCACCAAGACGTTCGACCAGGCCATCGCCGACGTGACCAAGCGTGTCGACGACGTGCAGACCCGCGTGGAGCAGCAGGGAGAGAAGATCGACCAGCTCGAGAAGAAGAGCGGCGAGCTCGACCAGAAGGTGAAGGTGGTCGACTCCAAGGCGACCAAGGCCGAGCAGACCGGGTCCACCGCCCTCGCCAAGGCCGCCGAGGCGGAGAAGCTGGCCAAGGGGAAGGTGATCTGGAAGGTCACCCTGACCAACCGTGACGTCCACTTCGGTGTCGACAAGACCGAGCTGACCCCCGAGGGCGCGAAGGTCCTCGACCAGTTCGTCGAGAAGCTGAAGAGCTTCGACCGGATGGTCTTCCTCGAGATCCAGGGGCACACCGACTCCACCGGTTCCGCCGCCTACAACAGGAAGCTCGGCCTCAAGCGGGCCGAGGCCGTGCGGGACTACCTGCACGAGCGCGGGATCCCCCTCAACCTGATGCAGGTGATCTCCTACGGCGAGGAGCGCCCGATCGCGGACAACTCCACCCGCGAGGGCCGCGCCCAGAACCGCCGCGTCGAGATCCTCGTCCTCGAGTAGCTCGTACTCGGCGGGGGAGCGGGGTCTCCCGCTTCCCCGCCGTCTTCCCTTCCTCCGGGTGGCGCGTTCCTTCCTCGATCGTCTCTCCGAGGGTGTCGTCCTCTTCGACGGCGGCACCGGGACCGAGATCTACGCCCGGGGAGCCTTCCTCAACGTCTGCTACGAGCAGCTGAACCTCGACCGACCGGGCCTGGTCGAGGAGGTGCACCGCGCGTTCGCCCAGGCCGGTGCGGACGTGGTCGAGACGAACACGTTCGGGGCGACCCGTCCCCGCCTCGAACCCCACGGTCTCGGCGATCGGGTGCGCGAGATCAACCGGGAGGCGGCGCGGATCGCCCGGCGCGCGGTCGGCACCGGGGTCTTCGTCGCCGGCGCCATGGGCCCCCTCGGGATCCGGCTCGAGCCGTGGGGGCCGACCACCCTCGAGGAGGCGGTCGAGCTGTTCCGGGAGCAGGCCGAGGGGCTGGTCGAGGGGGGCGTCGACCTGCTCGTCCTCGAGACCTTCGCGGACCTGGTCGAGATCCAGGCGGCGATCCGGGCCGTGCGCGCGGCCTGCGACCTGCCGATCGTCGCGATGATGACGGTCGACGAGGAGGGAAGGTCCCCGGAAGGGGTGCCGGCCGAGTGGCTCGCCCGGAAGCTCGAGGAGACCGAGGCGGACGTGGTTGGCGTCAACTGCTCGGTCGGGCCGGCACCGATGCTCTCCGTCGTCGAGACCCTGGGCGCGGTCTGCACGAAGCCGCTCGCCGCCCTCCCGAACGCCGGGCTTCCCCGGAACGTCGAGGGCCGGCTCCTCTACCTGGCGTCGCCGTCGTACATGGCCCGCTACGTGCGCCGCTTCGTGGCGGCGGGCGCGCGGGTCGTCGGGGGGTGCTGCGGGGTGACGCCGGAACACGTCCGGGCGATGCGGGAGGCGCTCG
>JAMOQA010000532.1 GCA_027064265.1 Acidobacteriota bacterium | reverse complement strand
CGGGTGCACCATCCCGGCCGCCGCGCCGGCCTTGACAAACCCGGCCTTCTCATAGAAGGGGCGCAGCGTGCTGCGCCCGTGTGCCGCGCAGCGGCACGGTGGTCCGCGGCCGGGTCGGGCGGGATGGATCAGTCGGCGGGGCGCTGGTCGGGGGGGAGGGCGGCGGCGATCCGGTCGTGGGTCTCGCGGGCGAGGTCCATCCGCTCGTCCAGGGTGCGCCCCTCGGTCGAGAGCGGCTCGAGGACCCGGAAGCGGATCGTGCCGGGCCGGATGAGGAGGCTCCCGCGGCGCTGGACGCGGTACGCCCCCACGATCGCGACCGGGATCACCGGGATCCCCTCCCGGATCGCCAGCACGAACGCCCCGGTCTTGAAGGGCCGAAGCCGGCCGTCCGGGCTGCGGGTCCCTTCCGGGAAGAAGCAGACGATCGCCCCCTTCCGGAGGTCCTTGCGCACCCGCTCGATCGCCGCGAGGTCCTTCCGGCTCGGCCGGCGCTGGAGGGGCACGAACCCGGCCCGCAGGAGGGCCCGGCCGAAGATCGGGATCCGGAACAGCTCCGCCTTGGCGACCATCCGGTAAGGGACCGGCACGCTCGAGCAGACCGCGTAGATGTCCATCGCCGAGGTGTGGTTGGCGGTCAGCACCGCGGGCCGGTTCTCCGCCAGGATCTCGCTCCCTTCCACCTCGACCCGGACACCGGCGAGCCGGAGCGTGTGGCGGGACCAGGCGGCGCCCACCCGGGGGATCCACTCCGTGCCCGGGAACAGCAGGTCGCCGACGATTCCGACCAGGGAGTAGAGGGGGACCCCGAAGAGGTGGAAGAGGGCGACGAGGATTCCGCGTACCATGGACGGGAGGATAGAGAGGCCCCGGGGCGGAGACAACCGCGGGGCGGGAGGTGGACGATGGCGAACGACGTGCCGGGCGCCCCGGGGACGGGCGGGGAATGGGCCTTCCGGGCCCTCGGGCTCTCGTTCCTGCTGGGGGCGCTGGTCGACGGCGGCTTCGGGCTCGCGATCCTGCTGGCCCAGGAGGCGGCGGCCCCGGTGCTCCACGTCACCCTGCCGGAGCCCCGGGTGTACATCGACCTCTGCGGGCTCTTCCTCGTCGCCCTCGGGGGGCTCTACCTGCTGGTCTGGCGGTCCCCGCGCCGCCTGGCGCCTGTCGCCGCCGTCGCCATCCTGCTCCGTTACGGCGGGCTCGCGCTCTTCGCCGTCGACGTCCTCCTGCGCCGGGCGGACCTCTTCTTCCTCGCGATCGCCCTGGTGGACGGGGCGCTGGCGACCCTGCACCTGGTCCTCCTCCGGGCCGCTGCCGGGGGGCTGCTGCCCGCCCTCCTCCGCCGCGAACCGGTAGAATAGCCGACCGGGCCCGTACCGGGTCCCGGATAGGGGATGGACAGTTGACCGGGATCCTCGCGACCAGCGGACGGGTGGCGCTCCTGACGTGGGAGACCTTCCGGGTTACCTTCCGCCGCCCGGTGGAGTTCCGGCTGCTCTTCGAGCAGATGTTCCGGCTGGGCGTCCGGTCCCTGCCCCTCGTGGGCCTGACGATGATCTTCACCGGGGCCGTGATGGCCCTGCAGGTCTCGTACACCCTCGCGGCGTACGGCGCGAAAATCTACGTGGGGTCGTTCGTCAGCGTCTCCGTGGTCAAGGAGCTCGGGCCGGTACTGACCGCGGTGATGATCGCGGCCCGCGTCGGCGCGGGGATCGCCGCCGAGCTGGGCTCGATGGCGGTCACCGAGCAGGTGGACGCCCTCCGGGCCCTCGGCGCCGACCCGGTGAAGAAGCTGGTCTGGCCCCGGATGGTCGCGCTCCTCGTGATGCTGCCGATCCTGACGGTCCTCGGGGACGTTCTCGGGATCCTGGGCGGGCTCTACATCGCCGTCTTCGAGATCGGGCAGTCGACGGTCTACTACTGGACCAAGGTGAAGGAGTTCCTGCTGATCGGTGACATCGTCTCCGGTGTCGGGAAGACGGTCTTCTTCGCCTACTTCGTCGGGATCATCGCCTGCTACAACGGGCTCCGGACCCGCGGAGGGGCGACCGGCGTCGGCCAGGCGACCACGAACACCGTTGTCGGCGCGTCGATCGCGATCTTCATCAGCAATTTCTTCATCGCCAAGGTCTTCCTGGCCGTGCAGACGGCGCTCTCCGGGGGGGCGTGGTGAGCGGGGCGCCCCACGTCTGCCGGGACGCGGAGGGGAGGGAGGCCTTCCTCTGCCTCCACGGCGTCCACAAGCGGTTCGGCCCGAAGGAGGTCCTCCGGGGGGTCGACCTGTGCGTCTTCCCGGGGGAGACCCTGGTGATCCTCGGCGGGTCCGGCACCGGCAAGTCGGTCACGCTCCGCCACCTCGTGGGGCTCACCCATCCCGACCGGGGGATCGTCGCGGTGGACGGCCGGGAGATCCAGGACCTGGGCGAACGGGAGCTGGTTCCCGTGCGCCGCAAGGTGGGGTTCCTCTTCCAGGGCGGTGCGCTCTTCGACTCGATGGACGTCTTCGACAACGTGGCCTTTCCGCTGCGCGAGGCCGGCTGGGCGGAGGCGGAGATCGCCGACCGGGTGATCGAGGTGCTGGAGCACGTCGACCTGGACGAGTCGGTCTGCGGGCTGATGCCCTCGGAGCTCTCGGGCGGCATGCAGAAGCGTGTCGCCCTCGCCCGGGCGATCGCGGTGCGCCCCCGGGCGATCCTCTACGACGAGCCGACCACGGGCCTCGATCCCGTGACGGCGAACACGATCAACGACCTGATCCTGGCGATGCAGGCCCGTCTCGGCGTGACGAGCGTCGTCGTCACCCACGACATCCAGTCCGCCTTCCGGGTGGGCGACCGGATCGCCTTCCTCTACCGGGGGAAGATCCGGTTCACCGGCACGGTGGACGAGGCCCGGCACGCCGAAGACCCGCTCCTGGCCGCCTTCCTCGCGGGGCGGCCCCTGGAGGAGACCCATGGCGCGTAGGAGCAGGGTGCACGAGCTGGCGGTCGGCCTGGTCGTCCTCCTCGCCCTCGTCCTGCTGGCCGGGGCGATCCTGGTGATCGGCCAGGAGTCCCAGGTGTTCACCCCGAAGGTGACCTACCGGACGAACTTCACCGACGCCTCCGGCCTGCGGGTGGGAAGCCCGGTGACGATGGCGGGGGTCCGGGTCGGCACGGTCCGCAAGATCGTGCTGCCGACCGACCCCCGGTCCGAGGGGATCGAGATCTTCCTCGCGGTGGACCGGGCGTACGCTCCCCGCGTGCGGCAGGGAACGACGGCCTCCCTCGTCTACCTCCAGTTCGTCGCCAACGAGAAGGCGGTGGACCTGACCCCGGGCGATCCGAACCGTCCGCCCCTGCGGGAAGGAGATTTCATCCCGCCGGTGACGGTCGAGCCGATCCTGGAGACCGGGCGGACGATCGCTGGTACGGTCGAGCAGATCACGGGCGACCTCCGGGACATCCTCGGGGCGATCCGCGAGGGGAAGGGCCTCCTCGGGAAGGCGATCGTCGACCCGGAGTTCGGCAAGGAAGGGCTCGAGAAGCTGGACCAGGCCCTTTCCGCCGCGAACCGCCTGCTGCAGCGGGTCGACCGGGGCGAGGGGCTCCTCGGCAGGCTGGTTGCCGACGAGGAGTTCGCGCAGGCCGTGGCCCGCGACCTCAGGGAGGCGGCCGACGGCCTGGCCGGCATGACCCGCAACCTGGGAGAAGGAAAGGGGCTTCTCGGTGCCCTGACCGCCCCGGGCCGGGAGGAGGAGCTGCTCTCGGAGGTCGAGCGGACCGTCCGCTCGCTCCGCCAGCTCTCCGAGGCCCTCGAGGAGGGGAAGGGCCTGGTCGGCGTCCTCCTGCGGGACGAGGGACTGGGGGACCGGGTGGCCGGGCGAATCGACGAGGTCAGCGCGCGGCTCGCTTCCATCCTGCGGAAGATCGACGAGGGGAACGGCACCCTCGCGCTCCTGCTCAACGACCCGGCGGTCCACGACGAGCTGCTGATGCTGCTCCAGGGGGTCCGCAGCTCGAAGACAGCGACCTGGCTCGTCCGGAAGTACCGGGGCAAGGGGGAGAAGGGCCGGGAGCAGGAGATCCGGGCGCTTCGGAAGCAGATCGAGATCCTCGAGAAGCGGCTCCGGCAGCTCGAGGGCGCGGAACCCGGGGGAAAGGGCGTCGGCGAGGGGGGCGGAACTCCCTGACCGGTGCCGGGTTGCCTCGCGGGCCCGCCGGGGGACATATTGCCCGGGGATCGCCGGGGGGGGCGATCCGAGCGGGAGGGAAATACCCGATGAGCGACACGAGGACCGCGGAGAAGCTGCGGCAGGACCTCCTGGAGAAGATCCGGAACCGGACCGCCCGGGTCGGCGTGATCGGCCTCGGCTACGTCGGCCTGCCCTTGGCGGAGGTGTTCGCCCGGGCCGGCCTGCGGGTCACCGGGTTCGACGTCGACGAGTCGAAGGCCCGGATGATCGAGGCCGGCAGGAGCTACATCGGCGACGTGACCGACGACGAGGTGCGGGCCCAGGTCGAGGCGGGGAGGCTCTTCGCCACCACCGACTTCGACGGGCTCCGGGAGATGGACGCGATCCTGATCTGCGTCCCGACCCCCCTCCGGAAGACCCTCGACCCGGACATCTCCTACGTGGTCGGGGCGACCCGGGAGATCCGGGAGCGGCTGCGGCCGGGCCAGCTGGTCGTCCTCGAGTCGACGACCTACCCGGGGACCACCGACGAGGTGATCCAGCCGATGCTCGAGGAGACCGGCCTCGTCGCCGGCGAGGACTTCTTCCTCGCCTACTCGCCGGAGCGGGTCGACCCCTCGAACCCGGTCTACAAGACGGAGAACACGCCGAAGGTGGTCGGCGGCATCACCCCGGAGTGCACGGAGGTCGCCCGCGAGCTGTACCTGGCGGCGATCCCCCAGGTGCACCCGGTCTCGTCCGCCCGCTCGGCCGAGCTGGTCAAGCTGCTCGAGAACACCTTCCGGCTGGTCAACATCGGGCTGGTCAACGAGATGGCCCTGATCTGCGAGCGGCTCGGCCTCGACGTCTGGGAGATCATCGAGGCGGCGGCGACCAAGCCGTTCGGGTTCATGGCGTTCTGGCCGGGGCCGGGCCTCGGCGGGCACTGCATCCCGATCGACCCGCACTACCTGAGCTGGAAGCTCCGGTCGCTGAACTACTTCACCCGGTTCATCGACCTGGCGTCCGAGATCAACCGGGGGATGCCGGAGCACGTGATCGAGCGGCTCGTCCTGATGCTCAACGAGCGGGAAAAGGCGATCAAGGGGACCCGGGTCCTCGTGCTCGGGGTCGCCTACAAGAAGAACACCGCCGACACCCGGGAGTCGCCGGCCCTCGACGTGATGCTGCTCCTCCGCGAGCGGGGCGCGGTGCTCTCCTACCACGACCCGTTCGTGCCGACCCTGGAGCTCGAGGGAGAGCAGGTGCCCCAGGTGCCCCTCGACGCGAAGACGCTGCGGGAGCACGACGTCGCGCTGATCCTGACGAACCACGACGGGGTCGACTACGAGCTGGTCTGCCGGGAGGCGCCGCTGGTCTTCGACACGCGGAACGCGACGAAGGGCCTCGACGTCGACCCGGAGCGGGTGAGGAAGCTGTAGCGGCGAGCCGGGGCCCCCGCGGGGGCCCCGCGCCGCGAGAGGGGAGGTCATGGGCGACACGACGGGCGGCGCCGTCCTCGTCACCGGCGCCGCCGGCTTCATCGGCAGCCACCTGGTCGACCGCCTGCTCGCCCGGGGCGAGCGGGTGATCGGTCTCGACAACTTCGACGACTTCTACGACCCGGCGATCAAGCGGGAGAACCTCGCGGGAGCCCTCGGGCACGGGGCGTTCCGCCTGGTCGAGGGGGACATCCGTGACCGGGAACTGCTCGACCGGGTCCTCGGCGAGGAGCCGGTGCGGGCGATCGTGCACCTCGCCGCCCGGGCGGGGGTCCGTCCCTCGGTGGAGCAGCCGGAGCTCTACGCCGACGTCAACGTCCGGGGTACGACGGTGATCCTCGAGGCGGCGGTGGCCGCCGGCGTGCGCCGGGTGCTCTACGCCAGCTCCTCGAGCGTCTACGGCGGCAACGAGAAGGTGCCGTTCTCCGAGGACGACCCGGTGGACCACCCGGTCTCGCCCTACGCGGCGACCAAGAAGGCCTGCGAGCTGATCGCCCACGCCTTCCACCACGTCCACGGCATCGAGGCGATCGGGCTCCGCTTCTTCACCGTCTACGGGCCGCGGCAGCGACCGGAGATGGCGATCCACAAGTTCACCCGGCTCCTCGCCGAGGGGAAGCCGGTCCCGGTCTTCGGCGACGGCTCGTCGCGGCGGGACTACACCTACATCGACGACATCGTCGACGGGGTCCTCGCGGCCCTCGACCGGGCCCGGGGGTACCGGGTCTACAACCTGGGGGAGTCGGCGACGACGGCCCTCCTCGACCTTGTCCGGATGATCGCGGAGGAGCTCGGCGTGGAGCCACGCCTCGAGTTCCAGCCGTTCCAGCCGGGGGACGTGCCGATCACCTTCGCCGACGTCTCTCGCGCCCGCGCGGAACTGGGGTACGATCCCCGGGTCCCGGTCCGGGAAGGCATT
>JAMOQA010000531.1 GCA_027064265.1 Acidobacteriota bacterium | reverse complement strand
GCCTACGTCGGGATCTCCGCCGGGGCGTTCTACGCGGCGGACGAGATCATCTGGAACGGCGAGCAGTTCAACTACCCCCTCGATCTCTACCCCGGCATCCTCGAGGGACCGATCGACGACCTGCCGGCCTTCCCCGAGCACACGCTGACCCCGATCGCCGTCGACGACCCGGAGCCGTCGATCCCGGACGGCACGTACGACACCTGGTACCAGGGAGAAGGCTGGTACCACGAGCCGATCGAGACCGGCACGGTCGTCGGCCGCTACGACCACGAGGGAGCGAACCGGGGGAAGGTGGCGATGCTGCGCCACGAGTACGGCCAGGGGCGCTGCGTCTACCCGAATCTTCACCTCGAGATGGAGGAAGGTGACTCCCGCGACTGGACGTTCACGGGCGACGAGGACGGGGCCGACCCGGAGACCGAGTGGGACCTGTTCGCCTCCCTGCTCGGATGGGCGCTGACCGGGGAGCCCGCCGAGGAGCCCGGGCGGCCTCCGGTCGCGCTCCCGAGCCGCTTCGGCAAGTGGGACAACACCTGGGAATGGATCTCGGAGCCCCAGGACGACGATGCCTGGGGTGACGTGCCGACCGATCTCGCCTACGGGGACGGTCGGCTCACCCTGCTGCCGGGGAAGGTGTTCCACCTGGCGGGTTTCGGGGCGAAGGCGCGGGGAGGGGTCCCCGAGGCGGTTCTCGAGGTCGAGTACTCGGCGCCGGACGGGTACCAGGGGGCCGAGGAGATCTGGTGGACGATCGACGGGGAGAACTGGAACCCGACCGGGCTGGTACCGCGGGCGGGCAGGACGGACGAAGTGCTCACGTACGACCTGCACGCGGCCGGCGTGGACACCCTCGAGGAACTGCGCAGCCTCGAGGTCTACTTCGAGAACGGGGCCAGCGAGGGGGACCCGGTCCACTTCGACCGGGTCTGGGTGCGCCTCGCGGCGGACGCGGACGCCGACGGCGCGCCGGACAGCCTGGACTGCGACCCTGCGGCACCGGGGGCCTGGGCTGCCCCGGTGGACCCGGTCCTCTCCTGGGACGGCAAGGAGCGCATCACCTGGGAGGGACAGGCCGGAACCGCGGGGGAGGGGACCGTCTACGACGCGGCGACCGGTGACCTCGCCGAGCTGCGGGAGGACGGTGGTTTCGACCGGGCGGACTGCGTCGAGCTGCACGTGCCGGAACTGGTCGTGCCCGATCCCGCGCCGGGCCGGGGAAGCTGGCAGCTGGTCCGGGCGCGAAACGCTTGCGGCGACGCGGGCTGGGGGGATCGCTCGGATCACCCCTCCTGCCCATGAGGTGAGAGGGAACCCTGGTCAGCGGAGTGACTGCCAGGAAACGATGAACCGGACGAGGGTCCGCGCCACCGTTCGTACCGAAGCGAGGTCGACCCGCTCGTTGGCCCCGTGGATCCCCTCGCCGTCCGGGCCGAAGACCGCGCAGGGCACGCCGAGCTGGCCCGCCCAGCGCGCGTCGAGCCCCGCGGTGTCGGCGGCGACGTCGGGACGGTCCCCCCGCTCGGCGGCCACCGCGTCCCGGAGCAGTTCCACCAGGGGGTGCCCGGGATCCTGGAGCCAGGGCTGCCCGCGCCAGCCGAACCACTCCACCCGGGGTGGATGTTCGCGGAGCCAGGCCGACGCTTCCGCTGCGGTGCGGACGGTCCGGGTCACTTCCCTCCGGACCTCCTCCTCGGTTTCGTCGGGCAGCCACGAGAGGCGGGCTTCCAGGACCGCCTCGCCGGGCACCGTGGAGGGCCACTCTCCGGCCCGGAACCGGCCCACTACCAGGTGGACCGACCGTCCCTCGCAGCCGGGCAGCCGCTCGAACAGGGGATGGCGGTGCCGCCGTGCGCGGTGCTCGTCGAGATCGCGCAGGGCGGCCACGATCGGCATCGCCTCGTGGAGCGCACTCACCCCGTGCTGGGCGAGCGCGGCGTGCACCGAGCGGCCGGGCACCCGCACCCGGAAGTAGAGGATCCCCGGGTGGCCGACGACGACGTGGGACCACAGGGGCTCGGTGATCACCATGCCGTCCGGCCGCGGCAGGGCGAGCAGGCACGCGAGGGCCCCGTGGACGCCCCCCGCTTCTTCCTCGACGACGCTGTCGAACCGCAGGTCTGCCGGGGGCCGGTACCCGGCCTCGCGGAGGGCACGCAGCGCCGCATGGATCGCGATCCAGCCCCCCTTCATGTCGACCGCCCCCCGGCCATGGAGCCAGCCGTCCTCGCGTTCGCCGCTCCATGGATCCCGGGACCAGGCCTCCCGCGGGCCGGGATCGACGACGTCCACGTGGGCGTTCAGCGCGAGGCTCCTTCCTTCGCCATCGCCCGGCCAGAGCCCGACGACGTTGGGGCGGCCCTCGCCGTCGATGCCGGGATCGAAGGTCCCCGGGACGGCCAGGAGTTCCTCGTCGGGGAGGGAGACCTCCCGCACGGCCAGGTCCAGCTCCTCCATCCGGTGGCGGGCCCAGCGCTGCACCTCCCGTTCGCGGCCGACGACGGACGGGATGCGCACCATCTCGGAAAGGAGGCGGACCTCGTCCTCCCACGCCCCGTCGAGCGCTTCGAGGGCCCGTGCGACGATCGCCGCGTCGCTGCTCATCGCGCGGCGAGATCCCGCGGGGGCTTCCGGTCGAGCACCCAGAAGGCCGCCCGCTGGAGCAGGTCCCAGTCGCTCTCGGGGTCGTCGAAACCCTTCTCCTTCTCGGGCCAGTCCGTGCCGTCCCGCGTGGAGCGGAGGTCGAACTCGAGGTGCAGCGCGGAGAGGAACACGCGCCCCTTTCCCTTCTCGAGGGCGACGATCACCGGTTCGCCGGAGTCGGCGAGTTGCCCGACGATGGTGACGTCCGCTCCTTCCCGCGGGCCGAGGACGGGGCCTCCGTAGTAGAACAGCGTGCGGGTTTCCGCCGCGCTTCCCGTGACGGGATGCCCCGGGAGAAGCGCCACCCGGGCCATCGCGTACCCGGGCCAGGAGGCGATGCGCGCGATCGGTCCCTCCGGGACTCCGGGAAACAGGTCGAGGTCGTATGGCCACCTCCTGCCGTTCCAGGAGATCTCCCGGGCGGCGTAGTACGACCCGGCGCAGATCCCGATGTACCCGCCTCCGGCCGCGACGAACGCCTCGAGGTGCCGGGCGCCCTCGTCGGTGATGTCGCGGACGTAGTGGGCGGCCCAGCCCCCCGGCATGTAGAGGGCCCGGACCTTTCGCGCGAACGAACCGTCGTTGATCTCCCGGGCCAGGACTGGCCGGACGGTGAGACCGGCGCTGGTGAAGCAGAGAGAGGCCGCCTCGATCCCGTCCGGGAACCCACCCCAGTCGGCGTAGATGCCGATGTCGGCCCGGCCCCGCGGCCGAACCGGGAACATCACCTCGGTCTCCAGGCGCTCGGGCGGTGTCGTCTCCGGGTCGTTGAGGTAGCGTTCCATCTCCGGCCCGGCCACCTCGAGCCCGAGCTTCGGGAGCGCGAAGAGGAGGCGCGAGATCGTGGGACGCACCCGGTCGTAGGGACCGACGTGGAGCAGCGAAGCGACGAGCACGGGTTCGCTCCGCTCGAGGCGGGCCCCGATCTTCCCCTCGTCCGGTGACGGCAGCGGGTCGCCGTAGACGTTGACGGGAATCCTGGCCGAGGCGCGAAGCTTCGCCGCGGGAACCCGGGATGGGTCGTCCCGGTAGACCCCGATTCCCCGGTCCACCGGGAACCACCTGTGCGCCTCGATCCAGTCGAGCAGGTCGGAGAAGGTCTTCGCCAGCTCCGGGTAGGGCCCGACGTGGTCCGCCACCGCGTCCACCCGGCGGGGGAGGATCCGGACCCGGACCTCCCGCTCCCGCGGATCGCGGTGCCGATCCCCGGCCGCGACGAGCCCGGGGGAACAGGCGAGGAGCAGGAGGAGTGTCACCAGGAAGAGGAGAGAGAACGCGCGGCGGCAACGGTACATCGGCGGTTCCTCCGGGCCGAGGTGGGCCAGCCCGGGCCCAGGGGGTCAGCGGCCCGGGGCGGCCCGTGCGAAGGCGGTCTCGAGGGCCCGTTCCATCCGGTCGAGCCCATCTTCGAGGACGGGGAGGGGGATCACCAGCGGTACGAGGAGGCGCACGACGTTGCCCGCGGTCCCGGCCGTCAGCACGAGCACGCCTTCCTCGAGGCAGGCGGCCGTCCAGGCCTTCGCGAGGTCAGGCCAGGGTTCCCGGCTCCTGGCGTCGCGGACCAGCTCGACCGCCAGCATCGCCCCGAGGCCGCGCACGTCGCCCAGGTGTTCCGGGTACCGCGTCCGCCAGGCCTCGAGCCGCTTCCGGATCACGGTGCCCAGCTCCCTGGCCCGGGCAGGGAGACCCTCCTGCTCGATCACGTCGAGGGTGGCCAGGGCGGCGGCACAGGCGACAGGGTTGCCGCCGTACGTGCCGCCGAGTCCGCCGACCTGGACGGCGTCGAGCAGGTCGGCCCGGCCGACCACCGCCGAGAGGGGGAATCCCGAGGCAAGGGACTTGGCCAGCACCAGCAGGTCGGGAACGACCCCGGCCTGCTCGATGGCGAACAGGGTCCCGGTCCGGCCGAAGCCCGTCTGGACTTCGTCGACGATCATGACCGCCCCGGTCCGGTCACAGAACGTCCGGACCGCCCGGAGGAACTCCGGCGGAGCCGGGACGAACCCTCCCTCCCCGAGCACCGGCTCGATCACGACGGCCGCAAGGTCCTCGGCGTCGACCAGGACCTCGACGGCCCGGTCGAGGAGCGCCGTGCACGCGATGCCGCACCCGGTAGGGTCCTTCCCGAGCGGGCACCGATAGCAGTACGGATAGGGGACGCGGTACAGGTCGCCGGGGAAGGGTCCGAACCCGCGCTTGTAGGTGTCGGTCCGGCTGGTCAGGCCGAGGGCGAGGAGGGTGCGGCCGTGGAAGGCGCCCTCGAAGCAGAGCACGGCGCCCCGGCCCGTGGCGGCGCGCGCCACCTTGACCGCGTTTTCCACCGCCTCCGCCCCGGAGTTGAAGAGCACCGCCTTCCGCGGGTCGTCTCCCGGCGCGAGCTCGACAAGCCGGGCGGCCAGCTCCACGTAGGGCCGGTACGCGATCACCGAGAAGCAGGTGTGGACCAGGCGGTCCAGCTGTTCGCGGACGGCCGCGATCACCTGCGGGTGACGGTGGCCAGTGGCGAGGGCGCCGATCCCCGAGGCGAAGTCGAGGAGGCGGTTCCCCTCCTCGTCGACGACGAAGGGGCCCTCGGCCCGGGCGGCGGCCCTGCGGGCATGAACGGCGACCCCGCGGGGCAACACGCGCTCGAGCAACTCGGCGAAACGGGCGTGGCCAGGGGACGGGCTTCTGCTGCGATCATCGCTTGACATGGCGGAATCAATCTACCACACTTCTGCAAGATTGCAAAACAGACGCCTTTCCCGAGAGCCGTGATGCCCGCCGTCCTCGCCATGCTGCCCACCGTCTCCCCCGAGTCCCTCGGGGAGGCTCACCGTCACCAGGTGACGCTGCTCGCCTGGCTGGGTGTCGCCGTCGCCCTGGCAGTCTTCGCCTGGCTCGGGTTCCGGTTCGCGAGGCTCGAGTCCCGCGGGGACTTCCTGCTGATGGGCCGCGGGGTCGGGTTCTGGCTCTTCTTCGGGGCGTACACGGGCGCCTCGATCGGTGGGGCGTCCCTCGCCGGCTTCACCGGGGCGGGGTATTCCTCGGGTATTTCTGCCACCTGGCTGATCGTCGTCTCGAGCGTCACGGTCCCGCTCTTCGCCTGGCTGTTCGGGGCGCGCATCAATCGCTTCGGACGGGAGCACGGGGCATGCACGCTCGGTGACTTCCTCGCGTGGCGGTACGGGGACGCGATTCGCGGGCCGGCGATGGTGCTCACCTACCTTCGCCCGGCCTTCATCACCGGCCTCCAGTTCCTCGCCATCGGCACGCTGATGCGGGCGGCCTTCGGGACCGGCCGGGCGACCGGGGTGCTCCTCGGCGCCGCCGTCGTCCTCGCCTACAGCGCGCTCGGCGGCCAGTACTCGGCGATCACGAGCCAGTGGCTCCAGGCGCTCCTGCAGGGACTGGGGATGTTCGTCTTCCTCGTGCTGGCGGTCGCGGTACACGGGGGCCTCGCGGGGGCCGGGGAAGCGCTGGTACGGGACCTGCCGGCGTCGTTCCGCGACGTGTGGAACGTCTCACCCACCGACCTGTCGGTCTGGGTGATCTCGATGGGACTCTTCTACTTCGTCGATCCCTGGCTCTACCAGTGGGCCTACATGGCGAAGGACCAGCGCACCTCGCGCAACGCCCTGGTGGTCGCGTCGGTGACGTCACCCTGGACCGCCGTCTCGTTCCTCGGGGGGATGCTCCTCGCCGCCGGCGTGCGATCCGGCAGGCTCCACCTGTCCCCCGGGATCGATCCGGACCTCGTCTACCTGCAGTTCGTCCAGGACCACGTGGGGACGGGGCTCGCCGCCTTCCTCCTGGTGTCGTTCCTGGCGACGGTCCTCTCCTGCGCGTCGTCCTTCCTGATGAACGGGGCGACGATCCTGCAGGCGGACCTGCTCGAGCCGGCGCTCGCGGGCCGGGCGCGCGTCCGGCCGGTCACGCTCGGCCGGATCGCCGTCCTGCTCACCGGGCTGCTCGGGATCGCCGCGGCACTGTGGGTGCCGGTGCTCGTGCCGCTGTGGATCGTCGGCCAGACCATCGCGGTTTCCGGGTTGTTCTTCCC
>JAMOQA010000530.1 GCA_027064265.1 Acidobacteriota bacterium | reverse complement strand
CTCCCCGGATCTCGAACCCGGGCTCGGGACGGACCCTGACCCGCAGGTACAGGTCGCCGGGGGGACCACCCGCCGGGGACGGCGCCCCGTGGCCGGGGATCCGCAGCTTCTGCCCGGGCCGCAGACCCCGGGGCAGGTTCACCGTCACCGTCTTCCGCTCGACCCGCCCGTCCGGGCCGGGGATCCCGAGGGTCAGCTTCCGCTGGCCCCCCTGGACCAGGTCGAGCAGGGAGAACTCCACCTCCGCCTCGATGTCCCGGCCCCGTCCCGGCCGCCGGTGCGGCCGCCGGGCGCGCCGGGCGCCGCCGGCGGCCCCGCCGAAGCCGAGGTTGCCGAACAGCATCTCGAAGAAGTCCGAGAAGCCGCCGCCTCCCCCGGCCCCGCCGAGGTCGCCGAAGATCTCGCCGAGGTCCTCCATGTTCCCGACGTGGACCCGGAACCCGCCGCCCTCGCCGAACGGCTGCCAGCCCGGCGGCGGAGTGAACGGCGTGCCGTCCTCCCAGTTCGCGCCGAGCTGGTCGTACTTCTTCCGCTTCTCGGGATCGCCGAGGACCTGGTAGGCCTCGTTGATCTCCTTGAACCGCTCGGCGGCGTCCGGGGAGCTGTTCCGGTCCGGGTGGTATTCCCGGGCCAGGCGCCGGTACGCCTTCTTGATCTCGTCCTGCGTGGCGTTCCGGTCCACGCCGAGGACCTTGTAGTAGTCCTTGTACGTGACGGTCACGGATCGACCCCCTTCGCCGGCCGGGCTCCCGGCCCGGCGCGGCCCGCCCGTTCCCGGGGGGTCACGGGACCAACCGTGACGACGACCAACCGACCGGCCTCGGGAACGGGCCTCGGCGGACCCTTCCGCCGGGTCCCTTCTATGGGATCGCGGGAGAACCGGGTCAAGAAGGCCCGGTTTCCCGGCCGGTGGCCGGGCGTCGCAGGAAGCCTCGGGGCGGAATCCGTCGGGCCCGGCGGAAGAGCGGGTCCCGGAAGGCACCCCACCCGCAGGGAGGGGGCGCCGGCGAGGCGAAAGAAAGGCGGTCCGGACGTCCGGACTCCGGGGCTGCGGGCGCGGCGGGGGCCGTCCCGAACGTGGAGACCACGGCCGACGGTGCTCTGGAGCCCGGGAGGGCGAAAGAAAGGCGGTCCGGATGTCCGGACCCCCGGGGCGTGAACTCCCCGGCCGCGGCGGGAACTGGATCCGAGAAGGCGAAAGAAAGGCGGTCCGGACGTCCGGACGGAGGCCACTCCCACCGGGCGGGCCACCTGCAGGCTCCCGCCTCCCGTCCCCGGAGGAGATCGCCGCCAGCCTGGCGAAGACGTTCGGGTTCCCGAAGGCCGAGGCCCTCGAGCGGGTCCGCCGTGCCCTCGAGACCCTCGGGCCCGGTCGGGGGCACGACCTCGCGGCCGTCGTCCTGGCCGCTCTCCGCGGGTGACCGGTCGACGCCGTTCAGCCGAGCACGAGCTGTCGGAAGCGGGCGTACGCGTCCCGGAGGGCCCGGGAGGCGGGCGCCTCCGGGTCGGTCTCGACGACGCTCTTTCCGGCAACCATCGCCCGGGGGACCGCCGGGTCGTACGGGATGCGCGCGAGCACGGGGAGCTGCCGTTCCGTCGCCCAGGACTCGATCCGCTCGGCGGTGGCGGGGGAGAGGTCCCACTTGTTGATCACGAGCGCGGCCGGGGCCCCGAAGTGCCGGACGACCCCCAGGGCCCGCTCGACGTCGTGGAGGCCGGAGACGGTCGGCTCGGTGACGAGCACCGCTCCGTCGACCCCGGTGACCGAGGCGATCACCGGGCAGCCGATCCCCGGGGGCCCGTCGACCAGGACCCAGGGGGTCTCGACCCGGGAAGCGATCTGCCGGGCCTTCTGCCGGACCAGGGTGACGAGCTTGCCGGAGTTCTCCTCGCCGGGGAGCAGTTCCGCCCCGGCGAAGGGCCCCCGGGCACTCGTGCCCGTGATCCAGTGGCCGGTCACCTGGGGCTCGAGGCGGATCGCGTCCACGGGACAGGCGTGAACGCAGGCCCCGCACCCCTCGCAGAGCCACGGGTCGATGTTGAACTCCTCGTCGATCGCCTCGAAGCGGCACGCCTCCCGGCACTCGCCGCAGCGGGTACAGAGGGAGTCGTCCTTGATCGCGACCTTCGAGCCCTCGAACTCCCCCTGCTCTTCGACGCGGGGCGCGAGCAGGATGTGCAGGTTCGCCGCCTCGACGTCGGCGTCGGCGAGCACCTGGTGTCCCCCGAGCACGGCGAACGCCGCTGTCACCGACGTCTTGCCGGTGCCGCCCTTGCCCGAGAGGAAGACGATGGTCGGGGGGTTCATGCCAGCACCTCCCGTTCGAGGCCCGCGAGGGCCGCGAGCACGGCCTCGCGGAAGGTCGCGCTCTCCCGGGCCGGGTTGCGACCCTCGGCGTAGAGGGCGGCGATCTCCCGGTCGAACGGGATCCGCGCGAGGACCGGGATGCCCTCCTCCTCGCACCAGCGGAGGACGCCGTCGTCCCCGATCCCGTCCCGGTTGACCACGACGCCGGCGGGCACACCGACGGCCCGGGCCACCGAGACCGCGGCCTTGAGGTCGTGCAGGCCGAACGGCGTCGGCTCCGTCACCAGGATCGCCGCGTCGGCGCCCCGGAGGGAGGCGATGGTGGGGCAACCGGTTCCCGGCGGACAGTCGAGGATCGCGAGGCGGTCCGGGTCGATCTCCCGCTTGAGGGCGTGGACCACCGGGGTCGCCGTCGCCTCCCCGACGTCGAGGACGCCCCGGGCGAACGGGAACCCGTCGGCCTCGCCGACCTGGACCTTCCCGAGGGGAACCTCGATCTCGGTGATCGCGTCCCGGGGACAGACCCGCCGGCAGACCCCGCAGCCGTGGCACAGCTCGTCGAAGACGAGGATCTTCTCCCCGGCCCGGGCGAGGGCGCCGAACTCGCAGGCCTCGACGCAGAGGCCGCAGAGGTCGCAGGCCTCCGGGTCGATCCGGGGACGCCAGGTGACGACCCGCCGCTCCCCGGTCCACGTGACGTCGAGGAACAGGTGGGCGTTCGGCGCCTCGACGTCCGCGTCGAGGAGCTGGACGGGGCGCGTCTCCGAAAGGGCGAGGGCGAGGCCGACCGCGACGGTGGTCTTCCCCGTCCCCCCCTTTCCGCTGGCCACGGCAAGGATCATCAGCAGCGGCCCCCGCCGCCGCATCCGTCGGCGAGCCCGGCCGGGGTGGCACGTCCCGCGCGCCAGTCCTCGATCGCCTCGCCGACGGTCGCCCACGGGCCGACGAACACCTCGATGCCGCGGGCGGCGCACAGCTCGATCGCCTTGCGCCCGATCCCGCCGCACAGGAGCACGTCGATCCCGAGGGCCGCCAGGTTGTCGGCGGGGAGCCCGCGTCCGCCCATGTGTTCCGAGTCGTTCGGCACGACGCGGACCTCCCCGCTCTCGCTGTCCCACAGGGTGTAGACCGGGGCGTGCCCGAAGTGGGCGCTCACCCGGTCCCCGAGGCCACCCGCACCCGCGGACGGCACGCACACGATGCTCATGGTCACCTCCCGGTTGGACTTTCCGTCAACTTGAACGGCGCGCGTCACCAGCCGCCGCGGCCGCGGCCACCACCGCCGCCGCGACCCCAGCCGCCACCACCGCCGCCGCGGCCCCAGCCGCCGCCGCGGCCCATCCCCCGGCCACGACCCATGCCCATGCCGCGACCCATGCCCATGCCGCGACCGAAGCCACCGCCCGGGCCCATCCCCGGCCCCATGCCCGGCCCGAAGCCCGCACCACCGGGCCCCATGCCGGGAGGTCCGTACGCGCCTCCCGGGGGTCCCCAGCCGGGACCGGCCCCGGTGCCCGGCGAGGCGCCCGGGCCGGGGTTGCCGCCGGCCGGGCGAACGTCGCCCGAGGCCACGGCGAGGACGGCGTCGCGGACCGGTCCGGAGGCGGGCACGGCCCGGACCCCGGTCGCCTCGAGGACCTGGGCGGCCTTGGGCCCGAAGGCGCCGGCGAGGACGACGGCCGCCCCCTTCTCCGCGACGAGCTGGGACGCCTGGGTGCCCGCCCCCGACGGGGCCCCGGCGAAGGGGTTCTCCACGACCTCGTGGGCGACGATCTCGCCCGTCGCGTCGTCCACGTCGACGAACGTGATCGTCGGGGCCCGGCCGAAGTTCGGGCTGACGACGTCGTCCAGTCCGCCACGCTCGGTGGCGACCGCGATCCTCATGGCGTTTCCTCCGTTGCCTGCTGGTTCGCTTCCGTGGCCTGCTGTTGCTGTTGCATCGGCGTCACCCGGGGGACACCACCGTTCCAGCCCCACCACGGGTTCATGCCCCACCCGGCGGGCGGCGTCCAGCCCCGGGGCGGGAGGGGCACGGCGCCGGTGCTCGCGTCGGCCGCGTACGCGCCGGTCCACCACCAGCCGCGGGGCAGCCAGGGGTATGCCCGGCAGTACGGGTACGGGTTGCCCGGCCCCCGACCGCGGCCCCAACCGCGGCCGAAGCCACGCCCGAAGCCGAATCCGCGACCGAAGCCGTAGCCGAATCCACGACCCCACCACATGGTCACACCTCCTGCGGGGCTTCCCGCCCCGCGCCGGAGGGCCTCCCGGCCCTCCACCCCGTATAATGTGCATATGCACAGGCAAAGTCAAGTGCGATTCTCTCGCAGCAAGCTTCGCGGGCGACGGAAACCGCTCCTTGACCGCGGCGGGCCGGGCTCCCTACCGTTGGCCCCGGATCGACCCGGGAGGACCCGATGGGGCGCATGAAGAAGGTTCGGTTCTGCCGCCGCGCGCCCGGCTACCGGCTCTACAAGCCGAGCGGCGTCCCGATGCGGGACCTCGCCGTCGTCGAGCTGCTCCTCGACGAGCTGGAGGCGATGCGCCTCGTCGACCTGGAGGGAAAGGACCAGCAGGCGGCGGCGGACCTGATGGGAATCTCCCGGGGCACCCTCCAGCGACTGCTGTGGGCGGCCCGCCGGAAGGTGGCGGACGCCTTGGTCCACGGCAGGGCTCTCGCGGTCGCCGACGCGGACCACGTGGTCGTCCGGCCGCCCCGCGGGCGGGGGCCCTTCCCGCGCGGGTAGCCCGGAACCCCCGCAATCCGGGTTAGAATCCTGCTTCCCGCCCGTTTCTCATTCGTGCAACTCCGTTCCGCTTCCCCGGGGGGACGGCCCCGTTCGTGGAGGAACGGTTCCATGCGCGAGGCACCGGGATCACCAGGGCGGCGGGCCATCGACCTCGTCACGACCGCGGCGGTTGGCCTGCTGCTCGTGCTCTTCCTCGGCCCCGGCCGGGGAGGAACCCTCGCGTTCCTGCTGCTCGCCCTGCTTCCGCTCATCGTCCCGCGCGCGCGGGCCGACCGCCGCCGAGCGGAGATCGTCCTGCGCGGCGCGCTGGCCCTCGTCCTGCTCGCGGGCTTCCTGGCCGTCCTGTTCCTTCGCTCCCCCGCGGCGCTCCTCGCCGCGATCGTCCTGCTGTGGGTCCTGCCCCTCGCGATCGGCGCCCTCCTCGGCGCGCGGGAGGAGGCGGGGCGATGAGCTGCCTCGCGACACCGGTCGTCCTCGTGATCGCGGGGGTGTCGCTCCTGCTCGTCCTCGGTGTCGGTGTCCTCGCGGTCCTCCGGACGGAGAGCGCCCGGGACTGGTTCATCGCGGGCCAGCGGGCCGGGCTGGTCACGACGGCGCTCGCGACGATGACCGCCGCCTTCAGCGGGTTCGTGTTCCTCGGGGGACCGGGCATCACCTGGAAGCTGGGAGCGGCGTCGCTGTGGATCGTCTTCCCGGTGGGGATCACGCCCTGGCTGCTGACCCGGGTGGTCGGCCGCCCCCTCCGGGACCTGGCGGGGCGCGAGGAGATCTTCACGGTTCCCGACGTGGTCGCGTGGCGCTGGCGGCACCGACCGACGACGATCCTCGCGATCCTGGCCGTCGTCCTCGGCTCGGTCGGCTACCTGGCCACCCAGGTGCTGGCCCTCGGCCTCCTCGGGGAGGCGCTTCTCGGGACCCGCGAGTGGCTGGGCGACGGCAGCCTCCCCTTCTGCATGGCGGTCGGGCTGGTCGCCGTGCTGGCCTACGGCACCCTCGGCGGGATGCTGGCCGGGGTGTGGACCGACCTGGTCCAGGGGCTCGTCATGATGGTGACGGGGATCCTGGTCGCGGGCTGGGCCGTGGCGGGAGTCGGCGGCCCGGCAGCGATGGTCCGGTCGATCGTCGCGGACGAGCGGTTCGGGGCGTCGTTCCTCCACCCCCTCGGAAGGCTGGGGCCGGCGGCGGCGGCCGGGTTCTTCTTCCTCTTCTCCGTCGGCGTGCTGGGCCAGCCCCACATGGTCCACAAGTTCTTCATGCTCCGGGAGCGCCGGCAGCTCCGCTGGTTTCCCCTCGTGCTCGGGGGGAGCCAGTCCCTGGTGCTGCTCCTCTGGGTCGCCGTCGGCTTCGCCGTCCCGGCCCTGGTCGCCCGGGGAGAGATGGCGCCCCCCACCCGCTGCGACGACGCGATGATCTCCTGGCTCTGCCACGGGGCCCCGGAATGGCTGGCGGGCCTCGCGGTCGCCGGCGCCCTTGCCGCGATCATGTCGACCGCGGACTCGTTCCTGAACGTCGGCGCCGCGGCCCTGGTCCGCGACCTGCCCCGGGCGTTCGGCCGGCCGGTGGAGGACGAGCTCTCCTGGGGCCGCTGGGCGACGTTCTTCCTCGGTGCCGGGGCCTGGCTGCTCGCCTGGGTCCACCGGGACCTGGTCGCCCTCGTCGGGACCTTCGCCTTCGGGTTGTTCGCCGCCGGGCTCGCCCCCCTGCTCGCCGTCGGCCTG
>JAMOQA010000529.1 GCA_027064265.1 Acidobacteriota bacterium | reverse complement strand
CGGATGGGAAGGTCCGGCTCGAGTGGTGGCCGGTCGGCACGGCGGACAGCTACCGGGTGCATCGTTCCGCGGACCCATCCGCCGCCGAGAACTTCAGCGACGTCACCGCCGAGGACGACGACCCGGCCGACACCGTCTTCGTCGACGGGTCTTCCGGGTCGTTCGCCTGCTGGATCGTCACCGGCGAGGGCCACACCGGCGAGGGCGCCTGGGGCCACTACGGCCGCTGACCTCGCAGTGCCGCGCAGCGGAACCCATGGCCGGGCTTCGCCCGGCACGGGTCCAGCACGCTGGACCCCTACGGCTTGAGCGCATGGAAAAACGTGTAGGGGCGCAGCGTGCTGCGCCCGTGCAGCGTGCTGCGCCCGCGTGCCGCGAAGCGGCACGCGGGGTCAGGCGAGGGCCGGGTCGCAGGCGGCGGCCGGGTCGAACCAGAGCACCCGTTCCAGGTCGAACCGGTCGACCAGCTCCGGGTGCCAGGGCCGGACCCGGGCCGTGTACCCGAACCGTCCCGTCTCCTCGCAGGGGAGCTTCCCCTCGTAGACCCAGGTTCCCGGACCGGCCGGACCCCGGCAGAGCAGCTCGACCGTCCGCCCCCGCTCGATCTCGCCGTCCGCGTCCAGCGGACCGTACCACAGCTCCACCCGGACGTCGTCGGGCGAGAGCGCCCCCAGTCGCACCTGCGCCTCCACCTCGAGGCGTTCCCCGACCCGGGCCTCGCCTCCCCGGGAGAAACCGGCGGAGAGAATCCCCACCTCGTGCCAGGCGGCCCGCACTCGCTGCTTCCAGCCGACCAGCTCCCGGGCGAGGGCGAATCCGTCCCCCGAGAGCTTCCGCCAGCTCTCGGCCGACGGGATGTAGTAGCGGGTGACGTACTCCTCGACCATCCGGTTCGTGTTGAACACCGGGCCGAGCTTCCGCATCGAGGCCTTCATCATCGCGATCCAGCCCCGCGGCGGACCGTCGGCCTTCCGGTCGTAGAAGAGCGGGATCACCTCGTTCTCGAGGACGTCGTACAGCGCCCGGGACTCCACCTCGTCCTGGTAGTCCGGGTCGTCGTACTCCTCGCCGTGGCCGATCGCCCAGCCGGTATCCGGGGCGTACCCCTCGCACCACCAGCCGTCGAGAACGGAGAGGTTGAGTCCGCCGTTGGGAATCACCTTCATGCCCGACGTTCCCGATGCCTCCATGGGACGCCGCGGGTTGTTCAGCCAGACGTCCACTCCCTGCACCAGGTACCGGGCGATCTCGATGTCGTAGTTCTCGAGGAAGACGAAGTGGGGCCGCACTTCGGCCTGCCGGGCGAAGTGGATGATCTCCCGGATCAGCGCCTTTCCCCCGTCGTCCCGCGGATGCGCCTTGCCCGCGAAGATGAACTGCACCGGGCGGTTCGGGTCGGTCAGCAGCCGGCGCAGCCGCTCGGGGTCCCGTAGGAGCAGGGTCGCCCGCTTGTACGTCGCGAACCGCCGCGCGAACCCGATCGTCAGGGCCTCCGGGTTCAGCACCTCCCGGGCCGCCTCGATCTCCCGCTTGGAGGCACCCCGCGCCCGGAGCTGCTCGGCGAGCCGTCGCCGGGCGAAGGCGATCAACCGCTCCCGGCGGCGCTCGTGGACCCGCCACAGCTCCACGTCGGGCACCTGGTCGATCCGCTCCCAGACCGAGTGGTCGGCGGGGCGCTCGAGCCAGTCCGGCCCCAGGTAGCGCTGGAGGAGCGCGGTCATGTCGGCGCTGGTCCAGGATCGCGTGTGGATCCCGTTGGTGACGTGCCCGATCGGGACCTCCTCCCGGGGCACCGCCGCCCAGATGTCCGCCCACATCTTCCGGGAGACCTCGCCGTGGAGCCGGCTCACGCCGTTGGCCTTGGCGGTGGTCCGCAGGGCGAGAAGCGCCATGTTGAACGGCTCGGACGGATCCTCCGGGTTCCGCCGCCCGAGGGCCATGAACCAGTTCCGGTCGATCCCGCTCCGGTCGAGCAGCGGCCCGAGGAACTCGTGGACCAGGGCGGGGGGGAACTCGTCGATCCCGGCCGGCACCGGCGTGTGGGTCGTGAAGAACGTCCCGCCCCGGACGACCTCGAGGGCCTCATCGGTGGAAAGCCCGTCCTTCTCCTTCCGGCGGCGGATTCGCTCGACGGCCATGAACGCGGCGTGGCCCTCGTTCATGTGGCAGACCTGCACGTGGAGCCCGAGGGCCCGGAGGGCCATCATCCCGCCGACCCCGAGGACCAGCTCCTGCTGGATCCGGGTCCGCTGGTCGCCACCGTAGAGCTGGTAGGTGATCCGCCGGTCCTCGTCCGAGTTCTCCTCGACGTTGGTGTCGAGCAGGTAGAGAGGCACCCGCCCGACCTGCACCCGCCAGACCTGCGCCACGACCTCCCGCCCCGGGAACGGCACGCGCACGGTGAGCGGCGCTCCCCGGTCATCTCTCTCCAGGGTGACCGGCATGTTCCAGAAGTCGTTGTCCGGGTACCGCTCCTGCTGCCAGCCGTCCGCCGAGAGGTACTGCTGAAAGTACCCCTGGCGGTAGAGGAGCCCGACGCCACAGAGGGGTACTCCCAGCTCGCTCGCCGACTTCAGGTGGTCGCCGGCGAGGATCCCGAGCCCGCCCGAGTAGATCGGCAGGCACTCGGTCAGGCCGAACTCCATCGAGAAGTAGGCGATCTCGGGCGCGTCGACCTTGCCCCAGCGTTCCTCGAACCAGGTCGTCCGCTCGAGGTGCCGGTGGAGCTGCTCGAGGGCCCGGTCCAGGTGATCGAGGAAACCGTTGTCCCGGGCCAGTCGCTCGAGGCGGGGCTGGGAGACCCGGCCGAGCATGCGGACCGGGTTGTGGCCGGTCGACTCCCACAGGTCCCGGTCGAGGCGCCGGAAGAGGGCGATCGCCTCGTGGTTCCAGGTCCAGTGGAGGTTGTACGCCAGCTCGACGAGGCCCGAGAGCGGCTCCGGGAGGTTGGCGCGGACGCGGAACGTACCGATCGGACGCGGCATGGCGGACTCCTTTCGGGGAACCTGGGGGCTCCCCCTGCCCGTCTCATCGGCCGCGCCCGGCCGAACTTCAGCGAACCCTCGCGGGGCGCCCCGGTCAGCGCCCCTCGAACCGCGGCGGACGCTTCTCGGCGAACGCGCGCAGGGCCTCCAGCCGGTCCTCCGTCGGCAGGATCGCCAGGTACTCCCCGTGCTCGACCTCGAGGCCGGCGGCCAGGTCTCCCACCGCGAGGCCCCGGTCGATCGCCCGCTTCGCCGCCCGAAGCGCCAGGGGACCACACCGGGCGATCTCGCCGGCGAGGGCGAGGGCGGCGTCCCGCAGCTCCTCCCGGGGAACCGCCAGGTCGACGATTCCGTCCCGGGCCGCCTCCGCCGCCGGCGCCACCCGCGCCGTGAAGATCCAGCGCTTGGCGACGGCGGGCCCGGCGATCCGGGAAAGGCGCTGGGTCCCTCCCGCCCCGGGGATGATCGCGAGGGAGCACTCCGGCAGGCCGACCTTCGCATCCTCGGCGGCCACCCGCAGGTCGCAGGCGAGGGCCAGCTCGAGCCCGCCCCCGAGGGCCGCTCCGCCGATCACCGCGATCACCGGCACCGGGATCGCGGCGACGGCCGAGCACATCTCGCCGATCCCGCGGACGGTGGCGACGACCTCGTCGTCGGTCATCCCCTTCCGCTCCTTGAGGTCCGCCCCCGCGCAGAACGCCTTTCCCCGCGCCGTCACCAGCACGCAGGCGAGGGTCGGCTCGTCCCCGACCCGTTCCGCCGCCTCCCGCAGCTGCCGCACCATCTCCCGCGAGAGCGCGTTCACCGGCGGCCGGTCGAGGACGATCTCCGCCACCCGCTCCGCCGGCCGCTCCACCCGCACGAACGTCTCCGCCATCTCGTCCTCCTCCAGGGGCCGCAGGGTGGCATGCCCCGCGGCGCGGCTCAACCGGCCGTTGGCAGGGAGCGGCGGGTGGGGCAGGATCTTCCCCATGCACGGAGTTCCCGGACGGTTCCTGGCGACGCTCCTCGGCGCCGGCCTGCTGCTGGCGGCGGGGGCGCTCCCTCTCCGGGCCGCCCGAGCGCCGCGGCCCCGGGCCGCCTGGGACGGCGAGTTTCGCGGCTACGTGGCGGTGGTCGACGAGATCGAGCGGCCGGACCTGGTGGTCCGCCCCGGGGAGGGACGGGTGCCCACGGACGAGCGGACCGCGGTCCGCCGGGCTCGCCGCGCCCTCCGGCGGCGGCGAGGGAAACTCGCCGGGACCGCGGGCCCGCGCTTCCTGCCGGTCGCTCCCGGCCGCCAGCGCCGGAAGGTCTCCCGCAGGTTCCTGCGCCGCCACGGGGTGGTCACCCGCCTGCTGGTCGTCGACGACGAGGAGACGCCGGTAGCAGGGGCCCGGGTGTTCCGGTACACCGATCCGTCCTTCTACGCGGTGAACACCGGCGAGGACGGCGCGCGCCTCTACGGCGCCTGGCGGTTCCTCCCGTGGTCGTACCCGGCGATGGACGCGATCGGGGACGCCGCCCTCCACCTCGGGTACTGGCGCGACCGGGGGTTCGCGCCGGTGGCCGCCCTGCCCCCGGACGGCAACTGGCGGAGGGCGTTCTTCTCCCCGGGCGTGAGACCGCTGCCCCAGCCGCCCCTCGAGTACGTCGGCCGCACCGACGACGCCGGCGTCCTCGAGGCGACGTGCGGCATCTTCGCCCTCCGGGACCGGAAGCGGTTTCCCCACGCCGTGGTCCCGACCGCGATCCGCGTCGGCTACGTCGTCCTCGCTCCCGGGTACCTGCCCGCCTTCACCGAGCGCCGCTTCGTCGCGGGTGGCGTCCGGGAGACCCGGACGGTGCACCTGCTGCGGGCCCCCGACGCGCCGCTCTTCACCTCGGTCGCCTGGAAGGCGACCTGCCGGCTCGCGGACGGCATCCGCCTCGCGGACCGGACGCCCGCCGAGATGCTGGCCGACCTGGACCGCCTGGTCGACCGGCTGGAGCCGGAACTCGCCCGGGTCCCCGCGGAGCACCGGGAAGCGGCCCGGCGCCGGGCCCGGGCCCGCCTGCTCGACCGGCTCGCCCGTCGCGCGGGTCCGGGGCTGCGGGTCCCCCTCGCCCGGGCCGCCCACGAGGCGACCCCCGCCGACGCCTCCCGGGCGTTCCGCCTCGCCGTCGCCCTCGCCCCCGCGGCGGTCGCGGGAGACGTCCCCTGGGGTCGCGGCCTCGACGGGAACGAGCGGGAGGCCCGGAAGATCCTCGAGGACCTGGTGCGACGCCAGCCCCGGTTCCTCCCCGCGTTTCCCGCCCTCGACCGCCTGCTGCGCCTCGCCGGGGAACCGGACGCGGTCCGGGAGGAGCATCTCGCCCGGATGCTCCGGGAGGCCCCGTTCGATCCCTGGGTCCGGGGCCGGGTAGGGGCGTTCCTCCTCCGCCGGGGACGGGCGGTCGAGGCGTTCGACCACCTGCGGTACGCCCGGATCGAGGAGCCGGGCCTCGGCGGCGACGAGGAGCTCGGCCGGGCCCTCGTCGCCCACTGGTGGAAGCTGGGGCTCCCGGAGAAGGCGGGCTTCTACGCGTTCCTGCTCGGCGGCACCGTCCCGGAGGCGCCGGCGGTGCGCCCCCCGGGGGGGCTCCCGTGAGCGAGGTCGGCCGGCCCCGCAACGCCACCAAGGCGGACGTCCGCGTCGAGACGCGAGAGGGCCGCGAGGTCGTCGTCAAGGACTTCGGGGCCCGCTCCCTCCCGGTGAGGCTCCTCGTCGGGCGGCCCGCCCTGCGCCGCGAGGCCCGGGTCTACGCGCGCCTCGCCGGCGTTCCCGGCATCCCCGCCTGCCTCGGCCTCGAGGGGCCGGACCGGCTGGTCCTCGAGCGGGCCCCGGGCACGCCCCTCGACCGGCTCCGTCCCGGGAAGGTCCCGGCGGCGGTCTTCGACGACCTCGACCGGGTGCTCGGCGAGATCCACGCCCGGGGCGTGGCGATCGCCGACCTGCACCGGTCGAACGTCCTGGTCGACGGGGAGCGGGTCCACGTGATCGACTTCGCCATCGCGCGGATCGCCCGGCGGCCGGATCGGCCCGGGTGGCTGGTGCGGCGGCTGCAGGAGCTGGACCGCCACGCGGCGGCCCGCCTGCGCGCCCGCTACCTGGGCCTCCCGGAACCGCGGCCCCGCGGCCTCTTCGGCGCTCTCTACCGGGCCGGGCGCGCGCTCAAGAAGCTCCTTCGCCGCCGCTGACCCGCGCCGTGCCCGCGAAGGCAAGCATCGCCGGATGCGGGCGCCCTGCCGGGCGCCCCTACATCATCGCGCGCCACCACGCGACGCGGAACCCGTAGGGGCGGCCGGAAGGCCGCCCGTTCTTCCACGACCGGCAAGGGTCACGAGCGGGTCGCCTCGACGGCGATGCTGACCAGCTCCTCCCACCACTCGAGGCGCGGGACCTCGCCGGCTCCTTCCTCGACGGGGAGCCTCGCCGGCTGTGCCGCCAGGGGCGGCTCGTCCGGGGCGGATTCCGGCGCCGTGGCGGGTTCCTCGGCGCCGCCCCCGGGCGTTCCCTCGCCGCCACCATCCCCGGCGCCGTTTGACTTCTTCTTCCGGCGGCGCCGGCGGCGGCGCTTCTTCTTGCGCTTCTCGCCGTTCGCGTCGGCCTCGGCCTCCGCCGGTGCATCCCCGGCAACCTCCCCGGCGGACGCCGCGGCCTCCCCGCCGGGATCTTCCGCGGGAGCCTCCTCGGAAGCCTCCTGCCCGCCGGTCTCCTGCGTCTCGGGAGCCGTCTCCTCCCCCTCGCTACCGCCCTCGGCCGCGGCGCTCGACTTCTTCTTCTTGCGCCG
>JAMOQA010000528.1 GCA_027064265.1 Acidobacteriota bacterium | reverse complement strand
GCCCGCTCAGCCGCCAGCAGGGTGTTGTCGAGGAGCATCGTGACCGTGAGCGGCCCCACCCCCCCGGGAACCGGCGTGATCGCCGCCGCCCGGGCCGCCGCCTCGGCGAAGTGGACGTCCCCCACCAGGGCGTGGCCCTTCTGGCGGAACCGGGCGAGCCGCTTCTCCTGGCCGGCGAGGAGGTCCTCGGCCAGGACCGGGTCGGTGATCCGGTTGATCCCCACGTCGATCACGACGGCCCCTTCCTTGACGAAGTCTCCGCGCACCAGGCCCGGCCGGCCGACCGAGGCGACCAGCAGGTCCGCCTCCCGGCAGACGGCGGCCAGGTCCCGGGTCCGGGAGTGGCAGACCGTCACCGTCGCGTGGCGCCGCAGCAGGAGCAGGGCCACCGGCTTGCCGACGATGTTCGAGCGGCCGACCACGACGGCCCGCTTCCCCGCGAGGTCGAGCCCCGCCTCGTCGACCAGGGCGAGGATTCCCCGGGGCGTGCAGGCGACGATGCCGTCGTCCTCCCCGAGGAGGAGCTTCCCCGCGTTGACCGGGTGGAACCCGTCCACGTCCTTGCCCGGCGGGATCGCCTCGAGGACCTCCCGCTCGTCCAGGTGTCCCGGCAGGGGAAGCTGGACCAGCATGCCGTCCACCGAGGCGTCCGCGGCCAGCCGCCGGATCGTCGCCAGGACCCGTTCTCTCGTGGCGTCCGCCGGGAGGCGCTCGACGGTGGAGGCCATGCCCACCGCCCGGGCGGACTTCTCCTTGTTCCGCACGTAGACCGCGCTGGCCGGGTCGTCTCCGACCAGGACGACCGCGAGCCCCGGTGGCCGGCCGGCGCGGCGGGTGAACTCGGCAACCCGCTCGGCCAGCTGGGCCTGCAGGCGGCGGGAAAGGGCCTTGCCGTCGAGGATGCGTGCGCTCACTTCGTGCCTCCCCTGGTCTTCCCCCCGGGGAAGACCTTCCGGAACGGAACCCGGACCCGGTGGGTCCGTGCCCCGACCTGGACGAACGGGATCTCCAGCACCAGCACCCGGGCCTCCCGCGGGGGCTCCGGGAAGACGAGCAGGCCCTCCCGGCTCTCCCCGGCGGCCCGGAGGTCCACCGGGCCGTCGAGGAGGCCCCGCATGAACCGGTCGACCGTCTCGCGGGCGGGGCCGGTCTCCCGGTCCGGGCGCAGCAGCTCCCAGGCCCGGGTGTAATCGAGGGGGGCCACCGGCCAGTTCCCCCGGTCGGGCCAGAGGTGGATCGCTCCGGTCTCCACGTGGACCGGCATCTCGCCCGTCGACCGGAAGAGGGCGCGGACCGTCAGCAGCCGTTCCCCGTGGGGCAGGCGCGCCAGGGGATCGTCCGCGATTCCCAGCCGGTCCCGCAGCCACGCGCGGCGCGCCGTCGCGTCCAGCGGCTCGAGCTCGATCTCGACCCCGGGGAGCGTCTCCCGCACGACGGGCACGTCGCGGGGGGCCGCCAGGCGGAAGGGGCGCCAGGGGGGCGGGCCCGAGGCGCACCCGGCGAAGACCAGGGACGCGAGGGCGAGCAGAAGGGCGGCGGCACGGTACGGACGCACGGGCGGATCCTCCGGCCCCGGAGTCTACCCGGGATCGTGGCGCGGGGGAAAAGGCGCCCTAAAATCAGAGTTTCGGCCGCATGGACGGCCCCTGGAGCCACGAATGCCGGACGAGATCGTCGTTCGCGGGGCGAACGAGCACAACCTGCGGAACATCGACGTACGGATCCCCCGGAACCGGCTCGTCGTCATCACGGGCGTTTCCGGCTCGGGGAAGTCGTCCCTCGCCTTCGACACGATCTACGCCGAGGGACAGCGGAGGTACGTGGAGTCCCTGTCCGCCTATGCCCGGCAGTTCCTCGAGCTGATGCAGAAGCCGGACGTGGAGTCGATCGAGGGGCTCTCCCCGGCGATCTCCATCGAGCAGAAGACCACGTCGCGCAACCCGCGCTCCACGGTGGGGACCGTCACCGAGATCTACGACTACCTGCGCCTGCTCTATGCCCGGGTCGGGCACCCCCACTGCCCGGACTGCGGGCGACCGATCGAGCGGCAGACCGTCCAGCAGATCGTCGACACGGTCCTCGCCCTGCCGGAGGGAACCCGGATCCAGGTGCTCGCTCCCGTCGTGCGGGGCCGGAAGGGCCACTACCGGAAGGACCTCCAGGACTGGGCGAGCCGGGGCTTCGTGCGGGCCCGGATCGACGGTGAGCTCGTCGACCTGGACGACCCGCCCGAGCTGGACCGGAAGCGCGCCCACACGATCGAGATCGTCGTCGACCGGCTGATCGTGAAGGAGAAGGCGCGGCAACGGCTTGCCGACTCGGTCGAGACCGCTCTCAAGCTGGCGGACGGCCTCGTGCGGATCGTGCGCGGAGACGGGGAGGAGACCCTCTACTCGGAGCGCTACGCCTGTCCCGACTGCGGCGTCTCGCTGCCGGAGCTGGCGCCCCGGTCGTTCTCGTTCAACTCCCCCTACGGCGCCTGTCCCACCTGCGACGGGCTCGGCGTCCACCGGGAGTTCGACCCGGACAAGATCGTCTCCGACCCGTCGGCCCCGGCGGTCCTCGGCGCCATCGAGCTGTGGGGCGGGATGGAAGCCTCGACGATGGCGGAGATGATCCGCGCGATCCTCCGGGCCCATCGCATCCCGTCGAACACCGCCTGGAAGGACATCCCCAACCGGGTGCGGCGGATCCTGATGTACGGCTCGGGGAAGCGGGAGTTCGAGTTCGTCTTCCGCGGGGGACGTTCGACCTACACCGTGCGCCGGACCTTCGAGGGGATCATCCCGCGCCTCGAGCGCCGCCTGCGCGAGACCGGCTCGGACGCGGTCCGGGAGGAGCTCGAGCAGTACATGTCGGTTTCCCCGTGCCCCGACTGCGGGGGCGCCCGGCTGAACCGCGTTTCCCTGGGGGTGAAGGTCGGGGGGCTGAACATCGCCGAGGTGACCGCCCTGCCGGTGCACCGCGCCCGGCGGTTCTTCGACGAGTTGCGGTTGACGCCCCGGGAGGAGGAGATCGCCCGCCAGGTCCTGAAGGAGATCCGGGAGCGCCTCGGGTTCCTCGAGAACGTCGGTCTCGGCTACCTTTCCCTCGACCGCTCGGCCGGGACCCTCTCCGGGGGAGAGGCCCAGCGGATCCGCCTGGCCACCCAGGTCGGGTCGCGGCTGACCGGCGTCCTCTACGTGCTCGACGAACCGTCGATCGGCCTTCACCAGCGGGACAACCGGCGGCTCCTCGATACCCTGCTCTCCATGCGGGACCTGGGAAACACGGTGATCGTCGTCGAGCACGACGAGGAAACGATCCGCAGCGCGGACCACGTGATCGACCTCGGCCCCGGCCCGGGCGAGCTGGGGGGGCGGATCGTGGCCCAGGGGACGCCGGAGGAGATCGCCGCCAGCGAGGACTCGCTGACCGGGAAGTATCTCGCGGGGAAGCTGCGCATCGAGGTGCCCCGCGAGCGGCTGGCGCCGGACGGACGGTGGCTCGTCGTGCGCGGGGCCCGCCAGCACAACCTCCGGGGGATCGATGCCCGCTTCCCCGTCGGGCTCTTCACGGTGGTCACCGGGGTGTCCGGCTCCGGCAAGTCGACCCTGGTCAACCACACCCTCTACCCGGCCCTCCTGCGGGCCTTCGGACTGCGGGCGGACCGGCCGGGGGAGCACGACGGGATCGAGGGGCTCGAGCATGTCGACAAGGCGATCGACATCGACCAGTCCCCGATCGGCCGCACGCCACGGAGCAACCCGGCGACCTACGTCGGGGTCTTCGCCCCGATCCGGGAACTGTTCGCCCAGGTGCCCGAGGCGCGGGCGCGAGGCTACCGTCCCGGGCGCTTCTCGTTCAACGTCAAGCGGGGACGCTGCGAGGCCTGCGAGGGCTGCGGTGTCCTGCGGATCGAGATGCACTTCCTGCCGGATGTCTTCGTCACCTGCGACGTCTGCGGCGGCACCCGGTACAACCGGGAGACCCTGGAGATCCGCTGGAAGGGAAAGTCGATCGCCGAGGTCCTCGACATGACGGTGCGCCAGGCCCTCGAGTTCTTCTCCGCCGTTCCCCAGGTGGCCCGCAAGCTGAAGACCCTCGATGACGTCGGGCTCGGGTACATCCGGCTGGGCCAGCAGGCGACGACCCTCTCGGGCGGGGAGGCCCAGAGGGTGAAGCTCGCCCGCGAACTGTCCCGGGCCTCCACCGGCAGGACCGTCTACATCCTGGACGAACCGACGACGGGTCTTCACTTCCACGACGTGCGGAAGCTGCTCGAGGTCCTCCTCCGGCTGCGCGACGAGGGGAACACGATCATCGTCATCGAGCACAACCTGGACGTGATCAAGACGGCCGACTGGGTGCTCGACCTCGGTCCCGAGGGGGGCGACGACGGGGGCCGGATCGTCGCCGAGGGGCCGCCGGAGGCGGTCGCCGAGGTGGAAGCCTCCTGGACCGGCCGTTACCTCCGCCGCGTTCTCGGGATGGGGTAGGATCGGCCCATGACGACGGAGACCGAGGTTCGCGCATTCTTCGATCTCCTCGAGCGGGGAGAATGGGATCGCCTGGCGTCCCTGCTCGCCGAGGACGTCGTCCTCGAGTTCCCCGGGGACCGGTTCGGTGGCCGGTTCACCGGCCGGCGCCGGGTGATGGTCTTCCTCCGGCAGAACCAGCGGCTCTTCCGGGGCGGCCTGCACTTCGACCCGCGGTGGGTCGGCGCGTGCGGCGACCGGGTCGTCGTCGAGTGGACGAACCGGGGCGTGACCCGGGAGGGGAAGGAGTACGGCAACCGGGGTGTGACCGTCTTCGTGCTGCGGGATGGCCGGGTCGCGGAGATCCACGACTACCTGGACACGGCTCTCCTCGAGCGCACCTGGCCGCGCCGGGAGGAAAGACGATGAAACCGTACGTGGCGCCGGAGGGACCGCCGTTCCTGCCCGAGGGGCTCTTCGCCGGCAAGGTGGCGCTCGTCACCGGCGGCGGGACCGGGCTCGGGCTCGCGATCTCCACCCGGCTCGGCCGGCTCGGGGCGAAGGTGGCCTGCGCCAGCCGGGACGTCGAGCATCACCGGGAGCTGCTGGCCCGGGGGGAGAGGGACGGGTTCGAGGTCCTCTCGCTGGCCTGCGACGTCCGGGACGCCCATGCCGTGCGGCGGACGGTCCGGGAGGTCGTCGAGCGGTGGGGCGGGCTCGACGTGCTGGTCAACAACGCCGCGGGCAACTTCATCCGGCCTTCCCTCGCCCTCGCGCCGCGGGCGTTCGATACCGTGATCGACATCGCCCTCTCCGGCGTTTTCCGGTTCAGCCGGGAGGCGGGGCGGGTGATGCGGGAGCGGGGTGGCGGCGCGATCGTCAACGTGTCCGCGCCCTACGCCTGCGTCGGCAAGCCGGGGGTGATCCACTCGGCGTGCGCCAAGGCGGGAGTGGAGACCCTGACGAAGACCCTGGCCGCCGAGTGGGCCGGGTACGGGATCCGGGTCAACGCGATCTCCCCGGGCCCGTTCCAGAGCCGGGGGGCGGCGGACCGCCTCTGGCCCAGCGAGGAGCTGGAGCGGGCCGTCCTCGAGCAGATCCCCCTCGGGCGATTCGGGACGGTCGAGGAGGTCGCCGAGCTCGCCTGTCTCCTCGCGAGTCCCGCGGCGGCGTGGGTCACCGGTACGATCTTCCTCGCCGATGGCGGATGGTCCCTTCCTCGCCCCCTGGTCGACCCCGGGGAGCGGGGGGTGGACCGCCGGAAATCCTGAGCCCCGATCGGGAGAGATCGGCGTACCTTCCCCCCGAGGGAGGTACGAACCATGCCGTCGTTCCGGTCCGCCTTCGCGCTCGTCGTTTCGCTCGCGTTCGTCCCTTCGCCCGTGCTGGCGGCGCCTCCCCCGGAGGTCGGACCGACCCTGCGGTTCGCCGGGAAGACGACCCTCGCGTGGGATCCGGTCGCGGAGGCCGAGCGGTACGACCTCTACCGGGGCACGCGACCCGACGGTTCCGACCTGGCGTGCCTGGTCTTCCGCACTCCCGAGACCAGTGCCGAGGACCCGGAGACCCCGCCCCCGGGCGGGCTGTTCACGTACGCCGTCGCCGCCTGGAACGGAGACGGGGAAGGTTCCCTCGGGGCCGGCACCGACGGGGCGGAGCGGGTGCCCGCGGTGCGGTGCGCCGACGACGACGGTGACGGCGTCCGCGACGACCGGGACAACTGCCCCGGCATCGGCAACCCGGGCCAGGAAGACCAGGACGGGGACGGCGAGGGAGATCCCTGCGATCCCGAGACCTACACGTTCGAGGACGATCCCGTCGGGGAACGGCCCGCCGGGACGACCCAGCTCGGGGGGCTCGACGAGGGGTTCCTCGTCCGGGACTGCGGCGGCGACCACTGTGTCTCCTACGACGGCGGGGCGAGCGGGATCCACGACCGGTTCGACCGCTGGCTCGCGGGGGAGGCGTTCCGGGACGAGGAGGTCGTCGTCGATCTCGCCCCGCTCGAGGGGAACACGGTCCTGTTCGAGCTCTGGTCGGAGGGGACCTGGGCGGAGAACGCCGGCAGCGGCATCCAGGTCTACCTGGACGACACCGGGGCGCTCACGGTCCGGCAGCGTCGGGGCCGGGAGGTGACCGACCTCGCCGCGCCGGGTGACCCGGGGACCAACCGTCTCCGGTTCCGCCTGCGGAAGGGCGAGGGGACGGCGTCCACCCTGCACGTCGATCGGTGGCTGGACGGCAGCTGGGACGCCGACTGGGCCGTGGCGGAGATCGCCGACGACCACCTGCTCCGGGGGCGAGGAATCACGGTCGGCAACTACGG
>JAMOQA010000527.1 GCA_027064265.1 Acidobacteriota bacterium | reverse complement strand
CGCGAACCAGGTCGGTGGCCCGGAGCGCCTCGACGGTCTCCCAGGCGAGGCACGGCACGGGGCGCGGATCGTGGCCGTGGAGCGCCCGCCAGTCCCGCTCGAGGCGGGCGAGGGCCGGCCATCCCGCGAGGAGCTCCACGTGGGGCCGCGGACGCGCTCCCGCCGGGGAGCGCCCGGGGTTGCCCCAGGATCCCGTGCCTCCTGCCATCGACCTTCCCGGCCGGGTGACCCCGGCCCGCTTCCCCGCACGCGCGGCCCCTCGGGCCGTCCGCGGTGCAATCTAGGTCGCCCCGCGAAACCCTGCACGAGCCGCGGGACTCCCGGGGCCGCGCGAACGGGGGCGGAGCATCCCGGAGGGACGTCCCCGGTCCCCGGCGGAAGTGCTCCTCGCCGGGGCGAAGAGGACACGAAAAGCGGCCCGTTGATGTTTGACGGCCCTGCCCGGCCCTCCTAGACTGGCATCCACTTGCCCGCCGGACAGTCCCGCCCGCGGCGGGTCCCATCCATCCAGGAGAGACACATGGCAGAGCGCCAGGACCGCGGTCGTGTCGAGATCAACCTGGACGAGTGCAAGGGCTGCCAGCTGTGCATCACGGTGTGCCCCGTGAACTGCCTCGAGGTGACCACGAAGCTGAACAAGCAGGGCTACCTCCCGGTGGACTACAAGGGGTCCGGCTGCACCGGCTGCGGGCTGTGCTACTACGCCTGCCCGGAGCCGGGCGCCATCACCGTGTTCCGGCTGAAGAAGAGCGCCTGACGCATCCCGCGGGGCCGGCGCCGGGTCGCCCGGCGGCCGGACCGTGACGGAGGTCGATCCATGGCCGAGCAGATCTATCAACCGATTCCGCCCGACGATCCCCGGTACGAGGGGAAGACCCCCCTGCTGGTCAAGGGGAACGAGGCGATCGTCAAGGGAGCGATCCTCGCGGGGTGCCGCTGCTTCTTCGGCTACCCGATCACGCCGGCGTCCGAGATCGCCGAGACGGCCGCCCGGGACTTCCCGGCGGTCGGCGGGACGTTCCTCCAGGCCGAGTCCGAGACCGCCTCGATCAACATGCTCTACGGTGCCGCCGCGGCGGGCGTCCGCGCGATGACCGCCTCCTCGGGGCCCGGCATCAGCCTGATGCAGGAAGGGCTGTCGTACCTGGCCGGCGCCGAGCTGCCCTGCGTGATCGCCGACATCATGCGCGGCGGCCCGGGGCTCGGGAACATCGCGCCCGAGCAGGGCGACTACAACCAGGTCGTCAAGATCGGCGGGCACGGGAACTACAGGAACCCGGTCTACGCGCCCTCGAGCGGCCAGGAGATGTGCGACCTGACGATGAGGGCGTTCGAGACCGCGTTCGAGTACCGGACGCCGGTCTTCGTCATCGCCGACGGGTTCACCGGCCAGATGATGGAGCCGGTGGTCTTCCCCGACCCGCTGCCGAAGCCCCCGGAGCCCGACTGGGCCTGCCGGGCCGACGCCGAGACCCGCGAGAACCTCATCTCGTCGATCTTCCTCGAGCCGGACGACCTCGAGGAGCACAACCGGAAGCTCCAGGAGAAGTACCGGCGGATCGAGGAGAACGAGGCCCTCTACCAGGTGTTCCACGTCGACGACGCGAAGATCGTTGCCGTCGCCTTCGGGATCGTCTCCCGGGTGGTTCGCAGCGCGGTGGAACTTGCCCGCGAGAAGGGGATCCCGGTCGGCCTGGTCCGGCCGGTGACGCTCTGGCCCTTCCCGAAGAAGACCCTCGAGGCGCTCGCGAAGCAGGCGGAGCGGTTCGTCGTCTTCGAGCTGTCGAACGGCCAGATGCTCGAGGACGTGCGCCTCGCGATCCACGACTCCCGCCCGGTCGACTTCCACGGCCGGATGGGCGGCAACGTGCCGAGCACCGAGGAGTGCCTCGACGTGATCGAGCGCGTGGCCAGGGAAGGAGGTGTGCTGTGAGCGCGCCGGTCTACGAGCCCTACCTTCGCAAGCCGAAGACGTTCTACGAGCAGTACGAGCGGAAGTCCGGCGACCCGACGGTCACCCACTACTGCCCGGGCTGCGGTCACGGCGAGCTGCACAAGATGATCGCCGAGGCGATCGAGGACCTGGAGATCGCCGACCGGACGGTCTTCATCAGCCCCGTCGGCTGCTCGGTGTTCGCCTACTACTACTTCGACACCGGCAACGTCCAGGCCGCCCACGGGCGGGCCCCGGCGGTCGGCACGGGCGTCCAGCGTGCCCGCCCCCACTCCATCGTGATCTCCTACCAGGGCGATGGAGACCTCGCCGCGATCGGCCTGAACGAGATCCTCCAGGCGGCGAACCGCGGCGAGCACATGGCGGTCTTCTTCGTCAACAACGCGATCTACGGGATGACCGGCGGCCAGATGGCGCCGACCACCCTCCCGGGGATGCACACGACGACCAGCCCGGGTGGCCGCGACCCGCGGAAGGCGGGGAACCCGCTCCGGCTGTGCGAGCTGATCAGCCAGCTCGATGCCCCGGTCTACGTCGCCCGCGGTGCCCTCTCCGGCCCGAAGCACATCCTGCGGACCCGCAAGCTGGTCCGGAAGGCGCTCCAGGCCCAGGTGGAGCGGCGGGGCTTCACCTTCGTCGAGGTGCTGTCCGCCTGCCCGACCGGCTGGGGAATGAACCCGCCGGACGCCCACAAGTGGATCCTCGAGAAGATGGCCGAGTTCTTCCCGCTCGAGGTGTTCGTCGACAAGACGGACAGCGAGCCGGAGCCGTTCGAGATCCCCGAGGAGCCGCCGGCCGAGAAGCTCCACGAGCTGCTCAGGATCTCGACCGCCGGACAGGTCACCTTCTCCCCGAGCCAGCCGGTCGAGCCGAAGTACGCGAACCCGCGGATCAAGGTCGCCGGTTTCGGTGGTCAGGGGGTGCTGCTGCTCGGCCTCGGCCTCGCCCAGTGCGGCATGATGGAGGGGCGGAAGGTCTCCTGGCTCCCGTCCTACGGCCCGGAGATGCGGGGCGGGACGGCCCACTGCCACGTCAACGTCTCCGACCACGAGATCGGTTCCCCGCTGATCTCCCGGCCGACCGTCGTCGTCGCGATGAACCAGCCCTCTCTCGAGAAGTTCGAGCCCCAGCTCGTCGAGGGAGGCCTGCTGATCGTCAACACCTCGATGGTGCCGAAGGAGCCCTCCCGCTCCGATCTCGACGTGCTGAAGATCCCCGCCAGCGACATGGCGAAGGAGCTCGGCAACCCGCGGGCGGCGAACATGATCATCCTCGGCGCCTACGCCGCCTACACCGGGATGATCGGCAAGGAGACCGCCCTCGCCTCGCTGAACACCCTGATCAAGCGGAAGCACCTGGTCGACCTCAACCGCAAGGCGATCGAGCTCGGCTGGGAGTTCGGCACGAAGGCCCGCGGCTGACGCCCGCTGCCTGCACGCGAACGTTCCCCCGGGGGTGCGGCGCCGCCGCACCCCCGGTTCTCTTTCCGGCCCGCGCGGGCTAGATTCTGTCCCGATGCGGCGGATCGACCTCGGTGGACGGGTGGGCGTCACCTGGAGCTTCCTGCGGCACCTGGCGGGGAAGTTCCGGGAGGATCGCTGCCTGGGGACGGCGGCGGAGCTGACCTACATCTCGCTCCTCGCCATCGTGCCGGTGATGGCGGTGATCCTCGCCGTGCTCTCCGCCGTGCCGGCGGGGCGGGAGATGCTCGCCGAGCTGCAGGGGTTCGTCTTCCGGCAGTTCGTCCCGACCGCCGGCGACACGGTGCGGGCCTGGCTCGAGGGGTTCGCCGAGAAGGGGGCGCGCCTGACGATCACCGGCGTCGCCGCCCTCGCCGTGATCGTGCTGCTGGCGATGTCCACCATCGAGCGCAGCTTCCAGCGGATCTGGCGGGTGCGCCGCCCCCGGCCCTTGGCGGCCCGGCTCGCCGTCTACTGGGCGCTGCTCACCCTGGGGCCGCTGCTCCTCGGGGCGGGGATCGCCGCCACGTCCTACGTGGCGAGCCTGCCCCTGGTCGCCGAGGCGACCGGCCGGCTGCCCGGCCACGTGCTCTGGGCGGACCTCGTCGCCTGGGCCAGCTCGTTCCTCGCGTTCTACCTGCTCTACCAGGTGGTGCCGGCGCGGCGGATCCGCCCCCGGCACGCCCTGGTCGGGGCGATCGTCGCGACCGTGCTCTTCGAGGTGGCGAAGAAGGGCTTCACCTGGTGGGTGGTCCACGTGCCGACCTACGAGCGGATCTACGGCGCGCTGGTGACCGTGCCGCTGTTCATCATCTGGGTGGACCTCTCCTGGAACATCGCCCTCCTCGGGGCGGAGGTCGCCTCGGCCCTGGCGTTCTTCGTCCCCGGCGCGGAGGAGGGGGGCGGCGCGGAGCGCAGGCTCGTCCGGCTGGTCCGCCTCCTCGGCCACCTGCGACGGGCCCAGAAGAGAGGCGGCGTGCTGCGGGTCGAGGCCTATCCCTGCCGGGAGGAGGGGATCCCGCCCGACCGGGTGGAGGAGCTGCTCGCGCTGCTCGAGGACCGGGAGATCGCCCGGGCGGTGGAGGGGGGCGGCTTCGTCCTCGCCCGGGATCTCGACGACCTGCCGATGGGTGAGCTGCTCGACGCGGCCGGGTGCGGCCTGCCCGGGCCCGGGGAGCTGAGTCCGGCCCGGACCCCCTGGGACGGGGGACTGGCAGCCTGGACGGAGGCCGCCCGCGGCCGCCTCGCGGAACTGCTGGCGACCCCGGTGGCCGACGTGCTCCGGGACGGGGAACCGTCCCCGGGTCAGCGGTGACTGAACCAGAGGATCTGCTGGACGCCCCAGCGGCCGAGCACCAGCCCGGCGAGGACCCCGCCGCCACCGAACATCGCCGGAGCCAGCGGCTGGGTCGACATGGCGATCGCCGCGGAGATCCCCGCGACCGCGACCAGCATCCCCCCGAGGATGGCCAGCATCCCGGTCCCCTTCCGGGGACGGCGACGGTGGAACATGCCCAACCCTCCTTCGACGTGTCCCGGGCCGCCCGTGGCCGGCGGCCCGTTCCGCCTCGTGGCACCCGGCCCCCCGGCCGGGCCCCCTCCCGTTGAACGCCTGTCCAACGGAAGCGGTCCTGCCGGGGACGATACCGTGGTTCCGGTCCGGTGCAAGGAAAATCCGCGTCCTCCGGAGGTTGCGGACGGGAGCGAAAGGAGGCGGAGCCGGCTTCGTCACCCGGACGAAACGCGCCGCCGGCGGACCGGCGGCGCGGCAGGTCCCCGGGGGGAGGCGGCCTACCAGCGGAACAGGGCGGCGGCCCAGGTGAAACCGGCCCCGAAGGCGGCGGTCAGCACCAGGTCTCCCTTCCTGATCCTTCCCTCGGCCGCGGCGTCGGCGAGGGCGACCGGGATCGAGGCGGCGGAGCTGTTCCCGTACTTCTGGATCGTCCGGTAGACCTTCTCGAGGGGAATCCCGGCCCGCTCCGCGGTCGCCTGCATGATCCGGATGTTCGCCTGGTGGGGGACGAAGAGGTCGATGTCCTCCTCGGTGACGCCCGCCTTCTCCATCACCTCGAGGACGGCCCCCTGCATCGCCTTGACCGCGTGCTTGTAGACCTCGTTCCCCTTCATGTGGATCGTGTGCAGGCGCTGCTCGACGGTCTCCACCGTCGCCGGCGTGCGGGACCCGCCCGCGGGCTGCCAGAGCAGGGGGGCCAGGTTGCCGTCGGCGCCCCAGGTGTGGGCGAGGAGGCCGGAGCCCTCGTCCCGGGGGCCGATCACCGCCGCGCCCGCCCCGTCGCCGAAGAGGACGCAGGTCGTCCGGTCCTCCCAGTTCAGGATCTTCGAGAGCACCTCGGCGCCGATCACCAGCACCTTCCGGGCGGTGCCGGTGCGCACCAGGCTGTCGGCGAGGATGTAGCCGTAGAGGAAGCCGGAACAGGCCGCCGAGATGTCGAAGACCGGCACCTTCCGGAGGCCGACCTTCGCCTGGACCCAGCAGGCGGTGGACGGGAAGGGGGTGTCCGGCGTGGCCGTGCCGAGGATCAGCGCGTCGATCTCGTCGGGGGCGACCCCGGCGTTCTCGAGGGCGCGCTCGGCGGCCTTCGCCGCCAGGTCGGAGCAGGCGATCTCGGGCGGCGCGATCCGCCGCTCGACGATCCCGGTGCGGGTGCGGATCCACTCGTCCGACGTGTCGATCCGCTGCTCGAGGTCGTGGTTCGTCACCACGTTGTCCGGCACCGCGGCGCCGATCCCCTCGATCCGGGCCCCGACGATGGTGCCCCTCCTGGCCTTCACCGCCACCTGGGGAGTCGTGGAATCCATCGCGTCTCGCCTCCTTCGTCCCGCCGACCGGGCGGATCGGGATCATCTTGCCGACCGATTGTCATGATCCGGTCAGGGCGAAGGAGGCGAAAGAGATCCGAAAAAGGCGGACGGGGCCGGCGCAGCGCGGTCAGTAGAGGCCCAGCTCGGCGATCCGGGAGCGCTGCTCGGCCTCGTGGACCCGGAACCCGGCGGCGATCTCCCGGGCGGAGGCACCCTCCTCGATCGCCCGGCGCCAGGTGTCGGTGCCGGCGAGCAGGTCGAAGGCGGGCCGGTCGGCGACGAACTCGTAGGGCTCGGTCCGCCAGGCGAACCGGTCCGGGGCGAGCCTCCGGGCGGCGATCACGACGGCGAGGCCCGTCAGCACCGGCCGGAACGCCCGCCGGTCGAAGACGTGGAGCTGCACTCCGCCGCAGGGCGTCCCCGCGTGCTTGTGGAACGTCGGCACGAAGGCGAGGGGCCGGAAGCGGACCCCGGGGAACGCTTCCGCGGCGAGGGCGTCCGCGAGGGCCCGGGGGTCGAGCCAGGGGGCGCCGACGATCTCGAAGGGGCGGGTGGTG
>JAMOQA010000526.1 GCA_027064265.1 Acidobacteriota bacterium | reverse complement strand
CGGCTCGAGGCGGGACGCCCGCCAGGCGGGCCAGAGGGTGGCGAGGAACGCGACCAGCGAGGAAGCGGCCACGACGGCCAGGAGGTCGCCGGGCCGGACGGTGAACGGCAGGTGGTCGAGGTAGTAGATCGTCGGGTCCAGGCGGATCAGCCGGAAGCGGTCGAGGACGAGGCAGAGGCCGGTGCCGAGGGCCGCCCCGAGGAAGGTCCCGGTGAGTCCCATCGCGAGCCCCTGGGCGACGAAGATCGCCAGGATGTCCCGGGGGGTCGCGCCCATCGCCGTCAGCACGCCGATCACGCGGACCTTCTGGGTCACCGTCAGCACCAGGGTGCTGACGACGCCGAGGGCCGCGACGAGGACGATCAGCCCGACGGCGCAGAACATCAGGAGCTTCTCGAGCCGGAGCGCCGAGAAGAACGAGCGGTTGTGCCGGATGACGTCGTCGACCAGGTACCCGGGGCCCAGGGCAGCGGCGAGGCGATCCTCGATCTCCTCGAGCCGGCGGACGTCGGCGACCCGGACGGCGATCCAGTGAGCCCCGCGCACGCCGAAGATGCGGCGGGCGTGGGCGAGGGAGAGGAACGACCAGGTCTCGTCGTACTCCCGGAACCCGGTCTCGAAGGTGCCGACCACCTCTACCGCGGGCCGCCGGAGGGATGCTCCCCAGGGCGTGAGCCGGGCCCGGGGAACCACCATGCGGATCGTGTCCCCGGGGAACGTCCCGAGCTTCCGCGCGAGCACGGCGCCGAGGACGATCCCCGGCCGGCCGCTGGCCGTCGGGCGGCCCAGTGCCTCGAGGGAGCCGGCCGACACGCTCTTCGCCAGGTCGGTGACCCGGGCGAGGGTCTCCGGGTCGGCCCCGGTTACCGACGTCCACTCCAGCCGGTCCCCGCCCGCCACGAGACCGGCGTACCCGTGGACCACCGGCCCGGCGGCGACGACCCCGGGGACCGCCAGGATCCGCTCGACGAGGCCGTCCGGGGCGTCGATCTCCCCGTCCCCCTCCGCGGAGAAGACCAGGACGTGGGCGTTGGCCCCGAGGACCTGGCCGATCACCTCGTCCTGGAAGCCGGTCATCAGGGCGAGGACGACGACGAGGGACGCCACGCCCACCGTGAAGCCGAGGGCCGAGAGGAGCGAGATCAGGGAGACGAACCCCTGGCGGCGGGCCCGGACGAAGCGCCGGGCGACGAAGAGGGGCCACGCGGACCCGCCCCGGGAGGGTTCCTCAGCGGACACGGCGGGCGACCCACTGGCCCCGCGGGATCCCGCCCTGCACGAGCTCGAAGGACTGCCAGGTCCCGCGGATCCGCTTCCCGTCCGGGTCCAGCACGCCGGAGAGCTCCGCGTCCCGTCCCCGCTCCGCGTCGATCCGCTGGAGGTGCAGCTTGCCGCCGACGAACGTTCCCTGGAGGCTGCCGCTGCCGAGGGGCCCCAGGCGGTACTGGCCGGTCACCAGGGTGCCGGACTGCTCCAGGTAGAACGTCCCGGTGACCCCGGCCGGCATCCAGGTGACCTCCCACTCCCCGGTCAGGACTTCCTCCCGCAGGGGCATCCGGGCCCGCAGGTCGGCGATCCGCTCCACCAGGGCCTCCCGCTCGGCGACCAGGCGCCGGAGGTCGCCGAGCCGCCGGGCCGCTTCCCTCTCGAGCCCCCGGTAGCGGGCCTCGGCTTCCCCCGTCTCCTTCAGCAGCTCCTCGAGCCGGTCGAGGGTGAGGTCCCGGACCCGCGTCGCCTCCCGGTCCAGGCCGTCCCGGGCCTGGACCAGCTCCTGGAGGGCGTCGTTCCGGGCGATCGCCGCCCGCCGGTACGCCCGCACGGCGTCGGCCGTCATCCGGTCGAGGAGCCGGACCCGTTCCTCGAGCCCCGCGAGGGCCGCCTCGAGCCGGCGGGCGGTCACCGGGTTCGCCGGGTCGAGGGTGCCGTCCTCGTCCGCGTCCTGGGCCCGGGCCGGCAGGGTCGGCAGGAGGAGGAGGACGGGCAGGACGAACGCGAGCAGGAGGGACGGGAGGGTGCGGCGGCAGGTCGAGTCCATGGGCTCCTCGTCGGGGATCGTTCCCGGGGGATCGTAAACTCCCCGGCGGATCGCGGGCAAGACGGGACCGCGCCGGGGGGCGGCGAACCCCCGGCTCAGCGGGACGCCTCCCGGTCCGGAGGGGCCGGGGGGCGATCTTCCCTCTCCCTCCCGCCCCTCGCCGGTCGGGCCCCGGCGAGGACGGGCGCCCGGCGCCGCCACCAGAGCGGAGAGACCAGGTAGAAGGCGACCAGGCCGGGAATCATCCACTCGGCCTTCGCCACCAGGCCGGCGAGGAGGAGGGCCCAGATCGCCAGGATGCGGTAGGGACGGCGGCCGAACTGGATGTCCTTGAAGGTGCGGTACCGGATCGCCGAGACCATCAGGAGCCCGATCCCGACGACCGCCACCGCGTAGGCGGGCACGAACCTGGCCGGAACCGGCTCTCCCCCGGTCAGCAGCACCGGGCAGCTGGCCGCGGCCGCGGCCGAGGGGATCGGCAGCCCGATGAACCAGTGGTGGTCGTGGGGAGCCGCGTTGAACCGGGCCAGGCGGATCACGCCGCAGGCGGCGAAGACGAACGAGGCCGCCCAGCCGACCCGGCCGAGGCCGGCGAGCCCGGCGTGGAAGGCGATCATCGAGGGGGCGACGGCGAACGAGACGGCATCGGCCAGGGAGTCGAGTTCCTCGCCGAAGTCCGAGGTGGCGCCGACCAGCCGGGCCACCCGGCCGTCCAGGCCGTCCAGGACCCCGGCGACGAGCACGAGGACGGTCGCGGTCAGCAGGCGTCCCTCTCCGGCAAGCAGGATCGCCGCGTAGCCGGCGAGCAGGTTGCCGAGGGTCAGCGCGCCGGGCAACCAGCCCGTGATCCCCCGCAGTCGCGCGCGGAACAGGCGGGGCTCGCCGGGTCGTCCGCGCAGGCGGGCGTTCAAGGGGCGGGTTCCTCCCAGCGGGCGACGACGCTCGCCCCGCCCCGGACCGTGTCCCCGACCCGGACGGCGGGACGCGCCCCCGGCGGCAGGGTCAGCTCGGTCCTGGACCCGAAGCGGATCATCCCGAACCGCTCTCCCTTCCCGAGGGGTTCGCCCGGCGTGGTGCGGCAGACGATCCTCCGGGCGACGAGACCCGCGACCTGGAGCACCCGCACCGGTCCGCGTTCCGTCTCGAGCACCACCTCGTTGCGCTCGTTGACGTCCCGGGTCTCCGGCTTCCACGCGGCGAGGAACCGCCCCGGCGTGTGCTCCACCCGGACGACCCGGCCGGCCACCGGGGACCGGTTGACGTGGACGTCGAAGATCGACAGGAAGATCGCGAGCCGCAACCTCCCGTCGGGGAGCCGCTCCACCTCGACGACCTTCCCGTCGGCCGGGGCGACGACCAGCGCCGGGTCCGCGGGAACGGGCCGCTCGGGATCCCGGAAGAACCAGGTCGAGAACGCGGCGAGGGCCAGCAGCGGGATGGCCAGGAAGGGCCAGCCCAGGCCGATCGCCACGAGGCCCAGGGCCAGGGGCACGCCGATGAACGGCCATCCTTCCCGGGCGATCCGGAAGGGAAGCCCCCGGGCCGGGGGGGACACCGCGCCCGACGCCTGCTCGCTCACCGCTCGATCCTCCTCGCCACCATGGACATCGAGGGTACCACTCCCCGGCACCCCGGTCAGCGGCGCAGCACGAGGCTCATCAGGAGGGCGTCTTCGCCGTCCCGGTAGTAGCGGGGCCGTCGGCCGACGGGGACGAACCCCTCCGACGCGTAGAGCAGGATCGCCGGGCGGTTCGAGACCCGGACCTCCAGGTCCGCCCGGGCGAGGCCCGCAGCCCGTGCCCGCCGCAGCATCTCCCGGACGATCGCCCGGCCGAGACCTCGCCCACGGGCCGCGGGAACGACCCCGACCACGAGGATCTCGAGGGCGTCCACCCCGATGCGGCCGAACCCCCAGGCGACGAGCCGCCCGCCTTCGTCCCGGATCCCGGGCCGGACGCGATCCTCCCCTCCCGCCAGCTCCGACTCGATCATTCCCGGGGTCCAGGGGTCGCGGAAGACCGTCTCCTCGAGGGCCGCCACCTCGGCCAGGTCGGCCGGCCCGAGCTCGACGAACCGGTGCCCCGCGGGGAGCCGCCCCCGGCGCTCCGGCAGGACCGCGTCCGGAGGCACGAGGTAGAGCGGCGCGAGCCGCGCCCCGCCCCGGAGCGAGACGGCCCCGCCGGCCACGAGCCGGGCCAGGGCGACCGCCGGCGGGACCCGGGCGGGGACGGGCCGGACGCCGGCGGGCCACGGCAGCTCCTCGGCCCCCGCCGGAACCGCGATCGCCCGCCGGGAGAGGTCCCGGCGCTTCCCCAGGTCGGCGACGGGAACCAGGTCGCCGGGGGCCGCCCGGGGGCCGTCTTCCGTCGCCTCGGCCAGGAGCACCCGGAGACGACCCCAGGGGATCCCGACCCGTGCCGGCAGAGAGAGGCCGGCGGCCTCGGCGAGGATCCGGGGACCGTCGACGCCGGCCGCGGGAAGGTCCTCCCGGGCCAACCCCAGGCCCGCGGCCAGCCCGAGAGCCACCCGCAGCCCGGTCATCGAGCCCGGCCCCACCCCGGCGACGATTCCCGCGATCTCCCGTGGCTCCACGCCGGCCTCCGCAAGGGCCGACCGGGCTGCCACGAAGAGGTCGCCGCGCCTGCGCCGGTCCCGGGCCGCTTCCCGGAACGTGACCACCTCGCCCCCGGCCACGACGGCGGCGCCGGGGGGAGCGAGCGCTCCCTCGAGGACCAGCACGGGCCCCGCGGACGTTGCCGGCATCGGGCTCTCTCCTTTCCTGCCCCGGTCCGCGATGGTTCGGGGCCGTTTGCCCCCCCGGGGGGGCGGGACCCATGTTGACCGATGGAGGGCGGCGGAGCGAGCCCCTCCGGGCTCCCCCCGCCCGGGAGGTGAGCCCGCCATGCAGAACGCTACCCTGACCGGCCGCGCCATCCTCGAGACCCTCGTCCGGCAGCAGGACGTCGACCGCTTCCGCCAGGAGAACTGGACCGGCACCTTCGAGGACTACCTCTCGATCGTCCTCGAACGGCCCGAGGTGACCCGCACCGCGTTCGAGCGGGTCTACGACATGATCCTCTCCTACGGAACGTCGGAGTACGTGGACAACAAGAAGCACGTCGTCCACTACCACTTCTTCGACGACCCGGACCGCGGCGGGGCCGACGCCGTCTACGGCCTCGACATCCCGCTGATGAAACTGGTCAACATCTTCAAGAGTGCCGCGCGGCGCTACGGCACCGAGAAGCGGGTCATCCTCCTGCACGGTCCCGTCGGATCCTCGAAGAGCACCATCGTCCGCCTCCTCAAGCGCGGCCTCGAAAGCTACTCGCGCAAGGAGGAGGGCGCGCTCTACTCCTTCGGCTGGATCCGCGACCTCGCGAAACCGGACGACTTCGAGCCCTGTCCGATGCACGAGGAACCGCTGCACCTCGTCCCCGAGGAGCTCAGGGAGGCCCTCCTGGAGAAGCTGAACGCCCCGTCGGCCCCCGGCCGCCACGAGGTGGTGATCGAGGGGGACCTCTGCCCCTTCTGTCGCCAGCAGTTCCGCGAGCTGATGCTCCGGTACGAGGGGGACCTGGCCAAGGTGCTCCAGCACGTGCGGGTGCGGCGCCTCGTCCTCTCGGAGAAGGACCGGGTCGGCATCGGCACCTTCCAGCCCAAGGACGAGAAGAACCAGGACTCCACCGAACTGACCGGCGACATCAACTACCGGAAGATCGCGGAGTACGGCTCCGACTCCGACCCGCGTGCCTTCAACTTCGACGGCGAGTTCAACATCGCCAACCGCGGCATCATCGAGTTCATCGAGGTGCTGAAGCTGGACGTCGCCTTCCTCTACGACCTCCTCGGTGCCTCCCAGGAGCACAAGATCAAGCCGAAGAAGTTCCCGCAGACCGACATCGACGAGGTGATCATCGGCCACACCAACGAGCCGGAGTACCGCAAGCTGCAGAACAACGAGTACATGGAAGCGCTCCGGGACCGGACGGTGAAGGTCGACATCCCCTACATCACCAAGCTGAACGAGGAGATCAAGATCTACACCAAGGACTACAACGGCAAGCGCATCCAGGGGAAGCACATCGCCCCGCACACGATCGAGATGGCCGCGATGTGGGCCGTCCTCACCCGGCTCGAGGAGCCGAAGAAGCACAACCTCACCCTGATGCAGAAGCTGAAGCTCTACAACGGCAAGACCCTGCCCGGTTACACCGAGGACAACGTCAAGGAGCTGCGCAAGGAGGCGAAGCGCGAGGGGATGGACGGCATCTCGCCACGCTACGTCCAGGACAAGATCAGCAACGCCCTCGTCCAGGACCGCGACCAGCACTGCGTCAACCCCTTCATGGTCCTCAACGAGCTGGAAGCCGGGCTCAGGCACCACTCCCTGATCACCAGCGAGGAGGAGCGCACGCGCTACCGCGAGCTCCTCGCGGAGGTCCGGCGGGAGTACGAGGACATCGTCAAGAACGAGGTCCAGCGGGCGATCGCCGCCGACGAGGCCGCCATCTCGCGCCTGTGCGCCAACTACCTGGACAACGTCAAGGCCTACACGCAGAAGGAGAAGGTCCGGAACCCCTACACCGGCCAGGACGAGCCGCCCGACGAGCGCCTGATGCGGTCGATCGAGGAGAAGATCGGGATCCCGGAGAACCGCAAGGACGACTTCCGGCGCGAGATCATGAACTACATCGGTGCCCTGGCCGTCGACGGGAAGAAGTTCGACTACCGCTCGAACGAACGGCTGCACAAGGCCC
>JAMOQA010000525.1 GCA_027064265.1 Acidobacteriota bacterium | reverse complement strand
CGGCCGGGACATGACGTCCTGGTCCTGGTCCCTGCGACGCACCCGGGGGGCGGGCCCCGTGCCGGCCGACGCCGCGGGCCAGGTACCGTTCCTGCTGCTCTCCCGGGAGGCCAGGCTCGACACCTGGACCGGTGGCGTCACGACCCGGCTCGGCCCCGCCGGCGTCGCGTTGCACCTGGTGGGGACCGCCGGCCGGTTGGCCGGGGGAGCGGTTCCGCTGCTTCCGGGAGACGTGCCCCTGGTTCCGCTGGTGTCGCGGGCCCGCGGGCGCCTCCTTGCCCTGGACGGCGGCATCGCCCTGTTCGCGGGGAGCACGCGGATCGGGTTCACGTGGCAGGAACTGGTCGACCGCCGGGGAGACGGCATGCTCCTCGCGGGCGGCGGCCGCTGGATCCGGCGCGAGGTGCGCCTGACCCAGCGGCTCGGTCTCCTCTCGGGGCGCGGATTCGCCTGCGACCTGCTCCTGGGGTACGGGCGCACGCGGGTGGAGGACGCGGCCGGGAGCGGGTCCTCCCCGGCCCGCGTCGCCCTGCTCCATCGCTCGCGCGTGGCCGGCGGCCTGCGGGTCGCGTTCTGAAGGGCTGCCGATGCGCCCCCGCGACCTCGTTCCGCTCCTCCTCCTCGCCGCGGCGGTCGTCCTGGTCGGCGTGTCCTGGGCGCGGACGTGGCGCGAGATCGTTCCCTGGTGCGGCCTGTCGTTCGGCGAGGAGCGGGGGCGGGTGGTGGTCACCGACGTCCATCCCGACGGCCCGGCGGCGGGGCAGGACGTGCGGCAGGGGGACGTGGTCGTGTCGATCTCCGGCAAACCGGTCCGCCGCGCGTGGGTTGCGCGGGACCTGGTCGCGCGGGTGCGGCCCGGCGCCCCCCTCGGGCTGACCCTCGTCCGGGACGGGGCCCCGCACCACGTGCGTCTCCGGACGCTCGCCGTCGTGCGCTGGTACCCGGAGCGGATCCTCGACGGGGTGGTCGCGCTCCTGTTCCTCGCCGCCGCCGCCGCGGTCCTCGCCCGGCCGCGGCGGCGGGGGAGCTTCGTCGTCCACGCGATGTTCTGTCTCGCGGGAGCGCTCCTTCTCGGAGTCTCCTGGTCGTCCCGCGGCGACGGGATCGACTGGGTCCTGTTCTGGGCGGACCGGGCCGCCCGCCTGGCCTTCCCGGCCCTGTGGATCCATCTCGTCCTGCTGCTCGGCGGCAGGCCGCGGACCCGCCGCTGGCTTCCCGTCGCCTGGGCGCCCCCCGTCGCGTTCCTCCTGGCGGAGATCCATCTCGTCGGTCTTGGCGGCGCCCTCCGGGCCCGGGAGCCGGTCTCGGTGATCGACCTGCTCCAGTCCCGCCTCGAGATCGGGTGGATCGCCTGCGGTTTCCTCGCGGGACTCGCGATCCTCGCGACGCGGGCCTTCCGCCGCGGGGGCGACCCGACCGAGAAGGTCCGGTACCGCTGGATCCTCGCCGGGACGACGCTGGGGCTCCTCCCGTGGTTGACCGTGGCGGCGGTACCCGCGATCGTGGCGGGGCGCGAGCTCCCCTGGAGCTTCCTCGCGGTGCCCGCCCTCGGCCTTGTTCCGCTGACGTTCACCGGGGCGGTTCTCGAGTACCGCCTGATGGACCTGGCGTTCTTCCTGCGCCGGGGCCTTGAGCTCTCGGCCGCCCTCGGCTTCTCCCTGCTCCTGTTCCTCGGCCTGCTGTCGGTGGCCCGCTGGGTGGTTCCCTTCTTCGTCCGGCCGTCCGGCCTGTTGCCCGTCGTCTTCGCGGTGCTCGGCACCGCCGCCCTGGCCCCGGCGATCCGGGCGGGGACCCGGGACCTGGTCCGGCGTCTCTACTACCGCCGCCGGTACAGCTTCCGGCGGGCCCTCGCCCGGCTCGGCCGGGACCTCTCCGCCGAGCAGGAGCTGCCACGGATCGCCCGGGTCCTCGAACACCGGGTCCGGGAGGCGCTGGACGCGGGGGTCGTCCGTCTCCTGCTCCGCGGGGAAGGGGAACGCCTGGTCGACCCGGAGACCGGGCGCCCCGTCCGGGCCCGGCTCGGCGGTGACCTGCTCGAACAGCTCGCCGCGGGCCGCTCGGTCACCCTGGCGATGATCCCGGGGGCGCCGCGGCTGGTGCCGGGCCTCCACCGGGAGGGGGTGCAGGTGCTGGTCCCCCTCCGGATCGAGGGACGCCTGATCGCCGTGCTCGCCGTCGGCCCCCGGAAGGCGGGCAACCTCCTCGACTCGGACGACCTCGAACTGCTCCGTACCGTGGCGAGTCACGCCGCCTCGGCGGTGGCGGGGGCCCTGCACCTGCAGGAACTCCGTTCCCAGGTGGACCTGGTCCGTCGTCTCTCCGCCCGGGCCGAGGCCCTGATCGAGTCGAGCCCGATGGGGATGGCGGTGATCGACCGGGAAGGTCGGATCCGCCACTGGAACGCGGCCCTCGAACAGCTCCTGGGCGTGCCCCGGGACCAGGTCCTCGGTCGTGACTGGCGCGAGGTCTTCCCCCTCGGTCTTCTCGGGGCGATCGGGGAACTTCTCGCGGGAGGCGACCGGGGCCGGGCCTACCGGGTCCGCGTCCCGACGCCGGGGCGGGGTGAGCGGCGGATCAACCTCGTGGTCAGCCCCCTCCAGGGTCCGCCGGGTGACGACGGCATCCTGCTGGTCCTGGACGACGTCACCGAGCAGGTCCTGCTCGAGGACCGGCTGATCCAGCAGGATCGCCTCGCCTCGGTGGGACTCCTGGCCGCGGGCGTGGCTCACGAGGTCAACACGCCGCTGACCGGGATCTCGTCCTATGCCCAGATCCTGCTCGAGGAGACCCGCGAGGACGATCCGCGCCGGCCGCTCCTCGAGAAGATCGTGCGCCAGGCGGACCGTGCCTCCCGCATCGCCCGGGGGCTGCTCACCCTCTCCCGGCCGGCCGGGGCCCGGGCCCCGGGGCGAGGACCGGTGGACCTGGTAGAGCTCGCCGAGGAGACGGCGAGCCTGCTCGCCGTCCATGTGCGGCGGGCGGGTGCCTCCCTCGAGGTCGTCGGGGAGGGCCGGGGGCTGGTGGTCGTCGGGGACCGCTCACGCCTGCAGCAGGTCGTGATGAACCTGCTCCTGAACGCCCTCGACGCCGTCGGCGAGGGCGGCCACGTGCGGGTGGTCGTGGCGGCGGGAGAAAGCGGCCGCGTGCAGCTCGTCGTCGAGGACGATGGACCGGGCATCCCGGAGGCGATCCGGGACCGGGTGTTCGACCCCTTCTTCACGACGAAGAAGGCCGGGGAGGGTACGGGTCTCGGCCTTTCCATCAGCTACAGCATCGTTTCCGAGCACGGCGGCGAGATCGTGGTCGAGAACGGGAAGGAGCGGGGTACCCGCATGCGGGTCCTCCTGCCCGCGGCCGAGGGCATGGTCGCCGGCCGACGGGCCCGGACGGGATGAGGTGACCGGATGGCGACCGCGAGCGCACCGGGGCCGGCGGCCCGCGCGACGATCCTCGTGGTGGACGACGAGGAGGTGATCCTCGACGTTCTCGGGACGCTGCTCACGCGCCGAGGGGGCTACCAGGTTCACGTCGCCCGGGACGCGTCGGAGGCCGAGGAGATCCTGGCCGACCGGCCGATCGACGTCGTCCTGCTCGACCTGATGTTGCCGGGGGTCGACGGCCTCGAACTCCTGCGCCGCATCCGGGCGGCGGATGCCTCGCGCGAGGTGATCATGATGACCGCCCACGGGTCGGTCGAGACCGCGGTCGAGGCGATGAAGGCCGGTGCCTTCCACTACCTGGTGAAGCCGTTCCAGAACGACGAGGTGATCCTTCTCGTCGAGAACGCGCTGACACAGCGCCGCCTGCGCCTCGAGAACGCCGGGCTGCGCCGGGCCCTGGCCGAGCGGCACCGGTTCGGGCGGCTGGTCGGCCGGGCCCGGCCGATGCAGGAGGTCTACCGCCTGATCGAGCAGATCGCCCAGGCCAGGACGAACGTCCTGATCACCGGGGAGAGCGGCACCGGCAAGGAGCTGACCGCCGAGGCGATCCACACCCGGGGCCCCCGCGCGGGCGGTCCGTTCATCACGGTCAACGGGTCGAACCTGCCGCCGGACCTGCTCGAGGCCCAGCTCTTCGGCCACGAGAAGGGGGCGTTCACGGGGGCGGACCGGGCGCGCCGCGGGCTCTTCGAGGCGGCGGACGGGGGCACCCTGTTCTTCGACGAAGTTTCGACCATCCCGCTGCCGGTCCAGGCCAAGCTGCTCCGGGCGCTCCAGGAGAAGGAGTTCCTGCCCCTCGGGTCGGTGCGCCCCGTCCGCGTCGACGTCCGGATCCTCGCGGCGACCAACGAGCGGCTCGAGGACCTGGTCCGGGAGGGGCGTTTCCGGGAGGACCTGTACTACCGGCTCAACGTCATCCGCATCCACCTTCCCGCCCTGCGGGAGCGCCGGGAGGACATCCCGCTGCTGGCAGAGCACTTCCTCGCCGAGTGCTCCGACGAGCACGGGCGCGTGGGGCTCGGCATCTCCCCGGAGACGATGCGGCTCCTCGTCCGGTTCGACTGGCCGGGAAACGTGCGCCAGCTGCGCAACGTCATCGAGCGCGCCGTGCTCCTCGCTCCCGGCAGCGTGATCGGGCCGGCGGAGCTCCCGGAGGAGATCCGGGAGGGTGGGACGCCGAGTGCCGGGGACGATGCGCCACTGCCCGCGGGGATGAGCTTCCACGAGGCGGTGGAGGAGTACGAGCGGCGGCTGATCCGCTGGGCCCTGGGCGAGTGCGGAGGGGTCCAGCGGCGGGCGGCCGAGCGGCTCGGGATGCGGCCGACCACCCTCAACGAACGGATGAAACGGCTGGGGATCAGGTAGCCGACCGCCCGGCCGGCGCGCGGGGAAGACTCCGCGGAAAGGCGGTTCTACTTGACCCGGCGGGGACGGCGGGGGTATATGGTTCGGCTCGCCGTGCCCGGGGAAGCGGCTTACCTCCGGGGCGGGCTTGTTTTCTGCGTCGGGAAGAGGAGCCGGAACGCCGGCCCAGCCGGGGCCGGGAGACGGAAGGAAAAGCGCCCGGGGGGCGGAGCCGGGGTGACCACCCGCCGTCCTCCTGGGGGAGGTCATGATGAGGCTTCGCTCGCTCGGTCTTGTCGTGCTGTGCCTGTCGCTCGTCCTGGGGGCAGGTGTCACCCGCGTCCTGGCCGGTGCCACCGGTGGAATCCGCGTCATCGTCTACGAGGTCACCAAGGACGGGCAGAAGTCCCCCCTGCCGGGGGCGACGGTCGTGCTGGCGGACGCGAACCACCAGTTCCCCCAGACGGCGAAGATGACGGACGCCAACGGGCAGGCCATCTTCCCGGTCGTTCCGGTTGGATCGGCCTACATCGTTGTCGCCCAGATGCCGGGGTATGCCGCGGCCCGGCAGACCGGGGTCCGGGTGATCGCCGGGCAGACCCGGAACGTCGTCCTCGCCCTCACCGAGCAGATCACCGAGGTCGTCGAGGTGAAGGCGAAGCGGAAGGTCGTCGACCTCGAGAAGGCGGCGACCTCGACCGAGTTCTCCGAGGAGATGATCTCGGACCTGCCCATCATGGGCCGTGACGTCGAGAACATCTTCACCCTGGCTCCCGGCGTGAACGACGCGGACGGTGACGGGAACCCGAACGTCCACGGTTCCCGTGACCGGGACTTCAAGGTGATGGTCGACAACGTCAGCAACGTCGACCCGTTGACCGGGCAGTTCATGCAGGAGATCAACCCCGACTCGATCGAGGAGATCCAGGTGGTCGACTCGGGGGCCGATGCCTCCTACGGCGGCGCGGTCGGCGCGTTCGCCAAGGTGGTGACGAAGTCCGGCGGCAACGAGTTCGAGGGGACGTTCAACGTCTTCCTGCGGGACAGCTCGTTCGACAACGACGCGGCGGGCGACACCGATCCACTCGACTTCAAGGTCTTCCAGCCCTCCCTCTCCCTCGGCGGTCCGATCATCAAGGACCACCTGTGGTACTTCATCAGCCACGAGTACCGCGGGATCCAGATGCCGATCCTGGTCATCGGGGGCAACAACTACACGCAGACCCGGCGGCTGGTCCGCAGCGCGGACAAGATCACCTGGCAGGTGACGCCGAAGAACAAGCTGCAGTTCCAGTACCGGGCCGACCCGCTGATCGTGAAGCCGGCGGGCGTCAACTCGATCACGCCGAAGGAGAGCGGGTTCACGTACGAGAGCGGCGGGCCGACCTACCAGCTGGTCTGGACGGCCCCGTTCAGCTCGTCGTTCTTCTTCGAGGCGACGGTGGCCTACTCCGACATCGAGGTGAAGTACCGGCCCTACGATCCGAACGCCCGCAACGCCTGCATGCCGGCTTCCGACATCATCGGGCTCGGGAACCAGCCGGTCGAGGGCCACCCCTACATCAGCGGTCTCGACTGGACCCGCCAGTACTGCATGGACCGGAACATGGGTTCGCAGCGCAGCGGGACGTTCTGGCGGACGTACAAGGACCAGCGGCAGCGGTGGTCCTACCTGCTGGATGCCGAGCAGTTCATCAGCGACTGGCTCGGTGGCAGCCACCGGGTCAAGGCCGGTTTCTCCCTGATGCGGGTGCGCTACTGGAACCGGGAGAACATCCGTCCGTTCGTCGAGCGCTACGAGGTGCAGCACGCGGACTCGCTGTCGATGGGAGGTGGTGGCAACAACATCACCGATTACTACAACATCAACGGGTTCATCCCGCGCAACCAGGAGCACGAGGCCCTGGGCAACTACTACGCGGTCTACATCAACGACACCTACGAGCCGCGGCCGAACCTCTCGATCAGCGTCGGTCTTCGCTTCTCCCGGGAGGAGTTCGATCTGGACGGGTACCAT